>CALMZT010000693.1 GCA_937870805.1 uncultured Chloroflexota bacterium | reverse complement strand
ATCTTCCCAATTGCGCGCAAAATGCTGGAACGCCGCAATCACAATATCCTGCGGCTGCGGTAACATGTCGTAACCGTTTTCATTGGCAAGCGATAAATCATCCATTAACGTTTGCAAGAGGCGTTCAGCTGAAATCTGGATACTCAGCCACATTTCACGATTGGTGTCCAGCAGCGGAACCTGCCCGATTTCCTTGAGATACATGCGTACTGGATCATCTGCTAAGGGGATGTTGTCCAGTTTGCTGGTATCCACGCCATCTTCAAAGTCGCCAAGCTCATCAAACTCTGGCTCATCCGAGATCATTAAATCTCCAGAGTCATCGTCGTCTTTGAAGCCTAGCGTATCAAAGAGTCCATCATCGTCCTCAATATCATCTTCAAAATCAAAATCCTGCCCCATATCTTCAACTTCTTCCATCGGGGTCTCCGGCATTTTGTCTGAAACTTGTGGTTTCTCTTTACGTTTTTTCATCATGAGCCTGTACTTTTGCTGAAAAACTGTTTGTCTGCTTGACCCGGACTAATTCCGAGGGGCGAGATGCTGCCGTGTTGACAGCAAAGCGGTGGACGGACTCAACAAATAGACGGGATGTCAACGGCTGGTCATACTGCGTTGTAATTCTACATCAAGAAGCCGCCATGCATTAAGGGACAAACTCAATGTGTCGTTATATTGATCCTCAAACGAAGCTCCATCCATCTTTAAAAAGAAAATATCATCTACCTGGCGCTTTAGACGCTCTTTGCGCAGCCGCAGGGCTTTTTCGACCAATTCACTCTGCTGATCTTGAGATTGCTCATTGTATTTCAGATATGAAGAAAGATCGAGCGATAGACCGTGCCGCAGACGCGGGCGTAAACCATCCAGTTCATCGACCAGCAGGGTTTCGATTTCGGGAAGGAGAACGCTTTCCAAATGAGTCTCAATATATTGTATTGGCTCCATATCATGCTGTGCAAAAGCGTCTACCAACACACCCATGAGGACACGGTAAGCGCTGTGGTTAAAATCGTCTACGCATAAATCTGACAGCGGACCTTGCAACAACCCATTTTGATTGCCTGCCAATGCGCGGAACTTGCGATTGATCTCAAACAGCAGATCAGGGTTACGGAACAGCATCCGTAAACAGGAGGCTTCTAAAGCGGCTTCCTGACGAGTTCTCTGAGGAGCAACACGCTGCGGCAGAGTACGTGCAGCCGCAGCAGGTATAATGCGCAGTGGCGCTAAACCACCCTCACTATCTTGTGAATTGAGAGGTGGTTCAACTGCGTCATAATCAATCGTTGGAAAATCAGGTGCGTCGTCGGAGATGTTTGGTATGCGTGCGCGTGGAGCAGGAGCAACATCAATTTTTTGCTGTTCCTGCGCCCAAGCTAATAGGTCACGCTCCGAGATACGCAGCTTAATTGCCAATTTCTGCAAATTGTCTTTAGTATAAAGATTGTTCTCGGAAGCACGCAAAATCGGCAGCAAGCGTCGTGCGATGGTTTGACGTTCCTGCACCGACGCATTGGGCGCTAAATCTGAGGTTTCTTGCTCAATGACATAATCTGTGATTGGCAAAGCGTTATTGACCAGTTCTTGCCAGCGTTCTGGTGACTCACGAATCAAGTCATCAGGGTCTTTCGCGTCTGGAATTTGCAAGATGCGAATGTCGACGGAGAGTCGTCCAGCATAGTCAGCTTGTAGGGTTTGGCGCGCGACTTCAAGGCTGCGGCGTGTAGCGCTTTGTCCAGCGGCGTCTGAATCCAGCGCGAGAATGATTTTTTCAGCTAATGCAGGCGCAAGCAGTTTGAGTTGATGTTCGGTCATCGCCGTGCCCATCTGCGCGACGACGTTTGTGAACCCTGCCTGATGTGCCTGAATGGCATCCATATAGCCTTCGACAAGAACAGCGGTTTTGGTGTCGCGGATTTTACGGCGCGCAGTGTCTAAGCCGAATAGCAGACGGCTTTTGTCGAACAGCGGTGTTTGCGGTGAATTGAGATATTTAGGAGTATCGTTGGGATCGAGCGCACGCGCGCCGAAACCTACTACGCGCCCACGATCATCGCGGATCGGAATCATCAGCCGATTGCGGAAACGATCATACACATGCCCCTGTTCGTTGCGTGTGGCGATGCCCACTTCAAGAATGTCATCCTCTTTATAGCCAAGATTTTTCAAGAAATCGAGCGCGTTGTGCCAACCAGCGGGTGCATAGCCAATTTTGAAGCGGCTGATCGTTTCATCGGTGAAGCCGCGCTTTTCGCGTGCATATTTCAACGCAGCGGCAGCATCTGCATCGTTCGACTCGATCAAAAAGCGGTGGTATTCATCGGTAATTGTTTGCAGCAAACCGCGTAGAATATCTAAGCGCTCACTACGCTGCTGCTGCACGGGCGATTGCTTTTCGACTTCTACGCCAACAGATTTTCCGAGTTCGCGCAGCGCTTCGCCAAATGCCCAACCGTGCTGCTTCATGGCAAAACTGAATACGTCGCCGCCTTCCGCACACGCACCGAAGCAGCGCCAGCTTTGGGTGTCGGGATTGACAACGAAGGATGGACTGCGTTCAGCATGAAATGGGCAGCAGGCTTTATAATTACGCCCTGCCTTTTTGAGTGGCACAAATTGCTGGATATAACCCACAATATCCAGCTTGCTTTTCACCTCATCAATGACTGACATAGTATCCCTGGAAGTTTATAATGCCATTATACGTTTGCCGCAAAAGCCGCGCAACGCCAAAAGACAGGGGGTATTAAATTCGTGGGGTTTTCAGGATTAAGCCGTGTATTAGGGGATAGAGCCTGCTAAAATGATGCACAGGTCTAATCAAAACGCTGCGGTTTTATTCATGAGTCGAAATCAACGACTGCTGGTGATAGTAGGATTGGTCATCAGCACGATTTTTTTATGGTTTGCTTTCCGCAATCTAAATCCTGAAGCGGTTTGGAATTCTATTCGTGAAATCAACCCACTCTGGCTGTTGGTCAGTGTGCCGATATGGTTTGTGGCGCTGGCATTAATTTCGCTGCGCTGGCAGTATCTGCTGCGCTCAATACGATATGTGCCTCTACGCCGCCTGATACCACTCACCGCCATTGGCTATATGGGCAACAATGTCTACCCATTCCGCAGTGGAGAAGTGCTGCGCTTGCTGCTGCTTCAACGCAACAATGGAGTCCCTTTTACCAAAGCAGCGACGACAGTTGTAGTGGAGCGGGTGTTTGATGGCATTGTCATGCTGACATTTATCATTGTGCCGCTGCTCTTTATCGACTTGCCATCGTCTGAGGTTCGTCGAGTGGCACTGTTTGCCGCGCCAATTTTTCTTGTCGCGCTGGCAGTGTTCTTTGGATTGGCGGCGAAACCGGATGTCTTCAGGCGCGTCGTGGTTTTTTTCAGCCGCTTTATCCCTGGACGCCTGCGTGAAATTATCCTCCATTTGAGTGAAGATATTATTCATGGGTTGGAAGCACTTCGTACTCCGGCTGACCTTGCTGGCGCGGTGATTAGTTCCTATGCTTCATGGATGGTGGAAGCGAGTGTTTACTGGTTGGTCTCTTTTGCCTTCAACCTAGGTGTGACGTATCCAGAAATCTTACTCGTTGTCGGGGCAGTAAATCTTGCGGGACTACTTCCAACAACACCGGGACAAATTGGGGTTTATGAGTTTGTTGTACAATCCGTGCTTGTTGGTTTAGGAACGCTGCCCTCACAGGCACAAGCGTATGCACTAGTCGTGCATGTGGTGATTTGGCTGCCTGTGACGCTGGTAGGATTTTATTTCCTAGCACGGCAAGGGTTGGGTTGGCAAGCAATTACCCACGCACGCGAATTAGAACACGAAGCAGAGACAGTACACGCTGAAGGCTAATCGTTCATGACTCAACGTCTAAATATTGGGATTATCGGCGCTGGCGCGGCTGGCATGGCAGCGGCGTGGGATTTGATACGCGCCGGACATCAAGTCACGCTTTATGAAGCTGGTCACGCGATTGGTGGCTTGGCAGCCGGTTTTAAAGACGAGTCGTGGGAATGGTCATTAGAAAAGTTTTATCATCACTGGTTTCAGTCCGACAAAGACGTGCTGACACTCATTGACGAAATCGGTCACACTGACAAAGTGATCTTCCCTCGCCCAAAGACAAGCTATTGGCTTGATGGCAAAGTATATCGTTCAGAGATCAATCTCTCTGCACTGCAACTACCGTTGTCTCCATTGGCAAAGCTGCGCTTAGGACTGTTTGGCGCATATCTCAAGCTCACGCCTTTCTGGCAGCCCTTAGAAAAAGTGACCGCCCATGAGTGGCTTCAGCGCTACATGGGACGTGAAGTTTACGAGAAGTTGTGGCGTCCCTTGTTTATCGGCAAATTCAGCAACGAATATGACAAAATCAATATGGCGTGGTTCTGGGCGCGCATTCACACGCGCAGCTTACGCCTGGGGATGTTTAAAGGGGGTTTCCAGGCATTTTTGGAGGCACTGGCGAGCGCCATCCGCGAAAAAGGCGCTGTCATTCATTTGAATGTCCCTGTTGAGCAAATCAGCACACAGAATGGCAAGCCTGCACTGAAGGTCAAAGGGGAAACCTGTGTGTTTGACCGCGTGATTAGTACGTTGTCTCCCTCAATGATGCTGCGTTTGACAGATGGTTTAGCAGCGACAGCTTATGGCAAAAAGATGGCAGAATTGCGAAGCATTGGCGCGGTGTGCGTTGTACTGGCACTCAAGCAGCAGTTGCTCACCGATGGCACGTATTGGCTAAATTTGCCCGCCACTAGTCCCGATAAGAAAATCAGTCAATTTCCGTTTTTAGCGCTCGTTGAACATACCAACTTCATGGACAAAGAGCACTATAACGGCGATAGATTAGTCTATCGCGCCGATTATGTACCCTCTGACCATGAGTATTTCAAATTGAGTGATGACGAACTCGTTGAACGCTTTGTTAAAGTATTGCCGACGTTTAATCCAGCGTTTAATCGTGATTGGATACGTAAAACATGGGTCTTCCGCGCGCCCTATGCGCAGCCTGTACCCGGCGTGAATCACAGCGAAAAAATTCTACCCCTGCAAACGCCGATTGATGGTCTGTATTGGGCAAGCATGAGTCAGGTGTATCCTTGGGATAGAGGGACAAATTATGCCGTTGAGATCGGACGGTGTGTGGCACGAATGACACTAGGGGGATAGGTCAAACATATCAAAAGCAAAAATGCAAGAAGCACGTGAATTGATACGGGCAGGTCGGAATAACGAAGCACGCGCAATCCTACAAACAATTGATCATCCGCTTGCTAAAGAGTGGTTGCAGAAGCTCGATAAGTTGGCTCCCGATACCCGAAAGACAAATGTTTACGCTGATGTTGGGGGAGACATAAACCATCCTTACGAACCACATGGCAGTGAAGGCTGATCGTGGATGCGCAGCGTACAATCAGCACAGTCTCAACTTGATACGTATCATGAGGGACGATACAAGCGTGCTAAAGAAATCTATGCCAAAGAGAAACGCAAAAGAATGTTGATCATTGGCGCTGCCGTTATCTTCGCAGCGCTGCTTTGCAAACCCCTGTATGACTTTGTGCGGACTGATGCGCGTCCAATCATCTATATAGTCGCATTTGCTGTATTTTTGGGATTACCGCTCAGGATAATTGCTGGGCTGGACGCGAAAAAAATTCTCGACCCGGTATTGTCAGCGCGATAGTTCTCTTGTTCCTTACAGGCTTTTTCGTCATGTTTGTTGAATATGTATTGTACGTCCACAGTTTTCGAATATATGAGGTGACGTTTGCATGGGTATACATGTCAGGTTTCTTCAGTGAACTCCGTTCATTAATTGGTTTTAAAGAGTTTCTATTGTACGTTTGTGCGGCACTAGGCGTTCTACCCATTGTCTTGGCTAGTGACCAACAATTCCATGATGTCACGGCGACAATTGCGCGCCCATTCTTGTCCGATTGGGTAGCTCGTATCCTAATTAGATGATTAACGACCTTTACAGCGTGCAAAATTCGTTTTAATCTTAGCGTTTGTAATAATCATCCACAAGTTTAACGGAGAACTCGATGAAAAATATCTGTGTTGTCGGTGTAGGGTACGTCGGTCTAGTAACAGGCACATGCTTTGCTGATCTGGGCAATAACGTGATTGGGATTGACGTAAACCAAGAGAAAATCAACGACTTAAAGAACGGCGTAATGCCGATTTATGAGCCGGGACTCGGCGAGATGGTTGCACGTAACGTAAAGGCGGGACGTTTACACTTTACCACTTCGTATACTGAAGCGTTAAAAGACGCCGCTTTCGTCTTTATCTGCGTCGGAACACCGGAAGGGGTAGACGGCGAAGCTGACTTGCGTTATGTACGCGCTGCTGCTGAAGAGATTGCTGTGCTCATGGATCACCCACTGATTATTGTCAATAAATCGACAGTGCCTGTAGGTACAGGGGACTGGGTAGCGGATATTGTGCGCAGCAAGCAGCCCAAGTCGATTGACTTTCATGTGGTAAGCTGCCCCGAATTCCTGCGTGAAGGCTCAGCACTGGCTGACTTTATGAACCCTGATCGAACGGTATTAGGTTCTACAGAGCGCAAGGCATCGGAACAAGTGGCGCAATTGTTCCTGCCGCTGCGTAAGCCGATCATGATGACCGATTTGCGCACCGCCGAAATGATTAAGTACGCTTCCAACGCATTCCTTGCCACGCGCATCAGCTTCATCAACGAAATCAGCATCATTTGTGAGCGTTTAGGCGCAGATGTGATGGAAGTTGCTCAGGGGATGGGTTTTGACAAACGTATTGGGCATCACTTCTTGCAGGCGGGTGTGGGATACGGAGGAAGTTGTTTCATTCCAGAAGAAACCATCTTTGCCCTCGAAGGAGAAAACGTTGTTCCAAAGACACTTGAAACGCTTTTCCAAGAGTCAGGTGAAGTATATCAGGGCGAGGTAGTAGAAGTCGTTCAACCGAAGAATAAGCGCGTGTTGGGGTTTGATTTAGAAACACGCGAGACGCAGCTTGTAGATGTCTTTGCTTTTACACGTCGTCTCTACAGAGGCAAGATGGTGGCTCTCAACCTTGGCGCAGAACGTTCGTTGCAAGTTACCGCAGATCATCCGATTATTCTTTACGAAAACGGCGAATTCCGCATTGTTGACGCAATTGATGTCCGAATCGGTGATCGGATGATTGCACTTGATGAAATACCTGCGATGGAAACCTTGCTTCAACTTGATGCTGTCGCAACCGGCACAGGCAAGTTGTCTTTCGACAATACCGCTGCGAATTCAAGATTCACCGAACTCACTGTTCTGGACGTGACAAGTCAAGATGTCGATCAGTGGGTCTATAGCCTTGAAACGTCCACTGGGACTGTGGTCAGTGAGTATCTTGAAGTATTGCATAATTGCTTCCCGAAGGACGTAAAAGCCCTAACATACATGGCTCAGACACACGGGATGCACCCCCAGTTACTCAATGCTGTGATGGAAATCAACGACTTTATGCGTAAACATGTCATCTTCAAGCTGCAAGATATGATTGGTGATGTGAAGGGCAAACAGATCGGTATGCTGGGGTTGGCATTCAAGGAAAATACAGATGACATCCGTGAATCTCCTGCAATCACTATTGCAGAGCATTTGCTGGAACGTGGCGCGACAGTACGCTCCTATGATCCTGTAGCCATGGAAAATTCAGCACGCGCACTTCCCGGCATTCAAATGTGCAAAGACTCTTACGAAGTCGCAGATGGTGCAGATGCGTTACTTATCGTTACCCCTTGGAATGAGTTTAAACAACTGGATATGGCAGCCATCCGTAAGAGTATGAACACGCCAATTCTCATTGATGGACGCAATATATATGAGCCAAGCGTGATGCATAAGCTGGGCTTCAACTACAGCGGCGTAGGACGCGGCTACAATGGGAACGGCAAGCAATAACATCTGACTTTAACTGATTAGAGGCGCCGGAATGCATGAGATTCAATAGAATCTTTGCTTCCCTGCGCCTTTTTATTTATAGTTTGTTGAATGATCAAATTTTAGCCAAAGGTGAAGTGTGAGTAACGTAACCCGACACGTTCTAAAAAATGGCATGGTGGTACTCCTCAAAGAGTCGCACAGTGCGCCAGTGACAAGTTGGTGGGTTTTGTATCGCATTGGCAGCCGCAACGAACGCAGTGGACATACTGGCATTTCGCACTGGGTTGAGCACATGATGTTCAAAGGCACAGATATGTTCCCCGGTGGACAACTCGACAAAATGATTGACCGCGAAGGCGGCAGTTGGAATGCACAGACATCAATGGACTATACAGCGTATTATGAGACAATGCCCTCTGATCGCATTGACCTTGCGCTGCGTTTAGAAGCTGATCGTATGGCAAATGCGCAGTTTGATCTTGAAGAAGTTGAATCAGAGCGGACTGTCATTATCTCTGAACGGCAAGGCTCTGAGAACTCACCGCTGTTTTGGCTCAGTGAGGAAATGAGTGCCGCTGCTTTTCGTGTGCATGGCTATCATCACGAAATCATCGGCGACCAAGTTGATCTTGAGACGATGACCCGTGATGATCTTTATAATCACTATAAGCAGCATTATATGCCTAACAACGCGATTGTTGTTGCTGTAGGCGATTTCGACAGTGATGAGATGCTGGCACGCATCCGTGAACTTTATGAATCAATTCCTGCTGGCGAAACACCGAAATTGTTTCAGCGTCCAGAGCCGCCACAAATCGGTGAACGTCGGGTCAAGGTAGAACGACCCGGCAGTACCGCGTTTTTAGAGATAGCTTACCATGCTCCTGCTGCTACCGATCCTGACTGGTTCAAGTTAGCATTGATTGACAGTATCATGAGTGGACCCAGTGGTCCCGGTGGTGGCAACATAGATAACAAAACCAGCCGTCTATACAAGGCACTCGTAGAGACTGAAGTCGCGGCTTCGGTCTACGGCAGTATGATTCCAACAATTGACCCTTATCTCTACAGTATCACTGTAACCGTGCGTGATGGACATACGCTAGAAGAAGCAGAAGCGGCACTGGATGAGCAAATTGAGCGTGTGCGCAGTGGCGATATTACACAGGCAGAACTTGATAAGGCGAAGAAGCAGGCACGTGCTCTGTTTGCTTACAGCACCGAAGGAGTAACAGGTCAAGGCTTCTGGTTAGCATTTGCCGAGAATTTTGAAAGTTACCAGTGGTTTGGAGACTATGTGACTCGTCTATCTGCCGTAACGTTAGATGAGGTCAATGAAGCTGCGCGGAACTATTTGCGTCCACAGAATCGCACTGTAGGTTGGTTGATTCCAACAGGGGCTGACGGCATTGAAGTGGACGAGGAAGAATAACCATGGCACACAGCACACTCTCTCTACCTGGACCCAATAACATCGCTCGTGTGGTTTTGCAAAATGGCATTACTGTACTGGTTTATGAAAACTTCGCCGCACAGTCGGTTGTGATCAGCGGTGTGTTGAACGCTGGCTCGGTTCACGATGAGCCAGCGCGCGCTGGACTCGCCTCAATGACAGCGGGCGCTCTCATGCGTGGCACACAACACCGCGACTTTAACGCGATCCACGAAAGTCTGGAAAATATTGGCGCTGATGTTGGTGTGAGCGCAGGCACCCACAAGGCGAGCTTCTTCGGTAAGTCCCTCGCTGAAGATTTACCCATCTTGGTCGACATTTTGAGTGACGTGCTGCGTTATCCCGTCTTCCCTGCGCCCCAAGTCGAACGTTTGCGGGGTGAAATCATGACTGGGTTGCAGTACCGCCAGCACGATACTCGTTACCGGGCTGATCGGGCATTTCGGGAAAACCTTTATCCAGAGACACATCCTTATCATCAAAGTCGAGGTGGTACGCTGCAAACCATTCCTGCTATTACCGTGCCCGATTTGCAGGCATTCCACCGCAGCTATTATGGACCTCAGGGGCTGGTCTTAGTCGCCGTTGGTGCAATCACCGCCAATGAAGCGATTGAGACTGTTCGGGCGCGCCTAGAGGATTGGCAAAACATAGTGCAGGGTGATGAAACGCCACTGCTGGGGCTTAACTCTCGTCGTGAGTCCAAGCGTATCAATGTGACGATCCCTGGCAAAACCCAATCCGATGTTGTCATGGGCGGGGTAGGACCTTCTCGCTACGCAAAAGACTTTCAAGCGGCAACAATTGCCAACAGCATTTTGGGACAGTTCGGCATGATGGGGCGCATCGGCAAAATCGTGCGTGAAGAACTAGGGCTTGCCTATTATGCCTATAGCCGCATTGAAGGCGGACATGGTCCCGGACCCTGGAACGTCGCCGCTGGTGTTAATCCCGCGAATGTCGATCTGACAATTGAGCGTATACAGCATGAGTTGTGGCGTTTAATCAGCCAACCTGTGGATGATGAAGACCTTGAGGATAACAAGTCGTACTACACAGGGCACTTACCACTGCAATTGGAAAACAATGAGGGTATAGCATCGGTCATTTTGAGCATGGAAACTTACGGCTTAGGGCTAGATTATGTGCAGAATTATCGGGACATGATCTATCGCCTCACCAAAAATGATCTGCTGGCTGCGGCACAGCATTATTTGAACCCCGATGCATTGGTGATTGCCGTTGCTGGTCCGAATTGAACAGAAATAAAGATGAGTTGGATGACGTTTAAATCATATGTTTCGCGGCTAGTAAACCAAATCACTAAGGGTGAGGGTTGA
>CALMZT010000692.1 GCA_937870805.1 uncultured Chloroflexota bacterium | reverse complement strand
GGGCGTAGCTGCAACGACTCGTTCACCTACCACAGCAACAGCACAGGCAATTGGGAACTCTTTACACGCGATGGCGTGAATGTGACGAACAGCGGCGCGAACGATATTGCGCCAAGCCGTTCGCCGGATGGCGCGTGGGTGGCGTTCGCCAGTGACCGCGATGGCAATTGGGAGATTTATGTCGCGGCATCCAATGGCTCATCTGTCCAGCGCGTGACCGTCAACACGTTCGCGGTAGACATCAACCCCGCGTGGAGTGGTGACAATCGCATCGTCTATCAATCGGCGCGTGATGGGGATTGGGAACTGTACATGTTCGATGTTTCGACAGGTGTAGAGACCCGCCTGACGAATACGCCAGGCGCAGATGTGAATCCCGTTTGGTCGCCAGATGGTTCACGCATCCTGTTCCAGAGCAACCGCGATGGCTACTGGCAGATTTACCAGTTCGATATGGGTACGCTCACGGACAGCCGTATCAGCGATACCGCAGGCGATGACCGCGACCCGCAGTTCTCGCCTGATGGCACGCAAATTCTGTTCCGTTCGTATCGTGATGGCAGCAGCGTGATCTACGTCGCCAACGCCGATGGTACGAACGCGCATCCCATCAGCACAGCAGGCGCAGATTCGCAGAATCCAGTGTGGTCGCCCGCCAGCACACACATCGCCTATGAATCGAACCTTGACGGCGATGATGACATTTACGTCTTCGAGACCTTCTCCGGTGTGACGCGCAAGCTGACCGAAAACAGCGTGAGTGATTATGCACCGACGTGGAGCTGCGGCGGTGACAGCGTGGTCTTCAACTCGGAAGTGCTTGGCGACGCCGACATTTTCCAGATGGGCGCGTTCCCCATAGACGGCGCGCCGATGACGGTGGAAGGGAACGCGCAGCAGTGGACGACTTCAGGTGGTGCGGATGTGTATCCGCAGCTTTTCCCGCAGAATGAGACCGGGAGCAGACAGGGGAACGTGCCTTAAGGGAATAATCAGAATGTCAGCGCAGATTGCCGTTCCCTATGATGAAATTGCCACGTTTTGCTTGCGACATCGCGTTCGCAAGCTGTCGCTGTTTGGTTCGGTACTGCGTGATGACTTTCGCAAAGACAGTGACGTTGATGTACTCGTAGATTTTGAGACAGAAGCGTATTACACCTTTGCCGATCTCATGCAAATGGAAGCGGAGCTTGAAGCGATTTTAGGTCGCAAAGTGGATTTGGGAGAGGAACAATCTGTCGCCAATGATCCGAATTATATCCGTCGTAAAGCGATATTGAACTCTGCGCAGGTCATCTATGAGAAGTGATGAATCGCATTTGCTGGATATGCTGCTCGCCGCCCGCAAAATCAAAAGATTTGCAGCAGATTTGACGGAACAAGGATTTAGAGAAAGTGAAATCCATCAGAGTGCGATTATCCGTGAGTTACAGGTCATCGGTGAAGCGGCGCGCCTGGTTTCTGAGCCTATGAAAACTCAACATCCTGAGATGCAATGGGTGCAAATTGCCGGGATGCGCAATCGTCTCATTCATGAATATTTTCGCGTGGATTTAAAGCTTGTCTGGCAAGTCGTCGAGCAGGACATTGATGCCCTCATCCTGCGTCTTGAGCCGCTGATTCCGAAGGAGAGTTAAGGGCGAAGCAGCGCCTCGCCCTTGTAAGATGTTGTTTTGTGCTTAACTGCCGACGCAGGTGATGCGGTACTCGACGATGTTACTCTCGTTTCCCGCCGCGTCCCTGATCGTCACACGCAGCAAGGCATCGACGCCACCTGTGCCTTCAGTACACAGGGTTTCGCGCTGGATGATCGCGCCTGTTTGCTGCTGCTCCACTGGAATATTGATCGCTGCGCCCTCAAAGCGGAAGCTGATCTGATTGTTAGAGATGTCCACCAGACCGATGTTCAGGGTCGTCGCGTCGCCATCGGCGTCGCTGAAGAGAATATCCTCGCTGGTAGTGGCTGTGCCCAGGCCGGAACGCTCGATACGGGTGATGACGGGCGCATTGGCGTCGGGGATGTAGGGGTCGGGCACGATGATTTCATCAGGCACCAGCCGCAGAGGCAGCGCATCGTCTGAGCCGTCATATGGTTCGGGGTCGCTGGGTTGACCATTGGCAACACCCTCTTCGTTCAGCGGCACAAACAGTGTTTGACCGGGCAGCAGATATTGCGCGACACCATCCGATTCGATGCGTCCATTCCCATCAATGAGGCTGATTTGTAAGTTGCTGCCGCCGCCGCTGTTCGGTGGCGTCGTCAGGTAGGCTGTCGAGCCAAGACGAATATCGACTTCATTAATCAGGAACGAGATTTCGCCGACGCCTTCGGGTGTTTGGATGAGCAAGCCGCTGTTAGGGGCTTCATTGCAGGGGCGATCATTCGGCGCAGAGCTAAAGGTGAACGCCTGCATCGGTCCTGGCGCGGGGTTATAGCTGCCGCCGCCGACCACTTCTAACGTGCTGGCATCCCCCTCGACATTGACCAACGACGCGAACACCCAGCCGCCGACTTCGCCATCCAGCCGCACGCGCAGCCACGAGCCATCGGGATTTTGTCCGGTGACGGTGAGCGTGGTGCCGTTGGTGAGGGAAGCGACGACGGAGGATTCAGTAGAAGGGGTGAGGCGGATGTTGGCGGAATCGCTGTTGACCGTCGCGCCAAGCTCGACGGCGGGCGCTACCTGATTTTCGATTTCCACATCGCCGAACAGGACGACGGTGACGTTCTCAGTGGTGTTGGTATCAGGCAGGTTCGCCTGCACCTTCATGAGCGCAACACCCCATGTACCATTACTGATGTCCATGCCATCGAGGCGCAGCGTCTGGATGTTGACGAGTCCCGCCGTATCGCCGGGGGCAGCGAAATCGACATCGGGAACTTCGGGATAGGTAACAGCTTCGAGATTTGAATTGCCGTAGCACACCTCATCGCGGCGCGTGCCCCCACAGAAGGACTCGGCGGCGGTTAAGGCATTTTGCACCAGTTCAGGACATACCCCTTGTGCCAAAACGTGAGACGTAAATAGTAAAAGCATGAATGCTGTCAGGAACAGCGGGCGTGACTGCCGCATGGTGATCACCTCTAAATTGACTCTGTATAACTTCTCCTTACAAGTAAAGCACAAATTGGTTCGCAATACCAGCAGTGAGCCTACATTATCAATCGGAGAGTGTTCGTAAACAAATATTACATTGTCAATTTGCTGTTTAACCCCTCTCTAAATCTCGTCGCTTCGCTTACACGCCAGCGGAGAGAGACTTAAAATCGCTGGCGTCCCCGTCTTTCTCCCCCTTTCTCTGCTTGCGGGGAAAGGGGTAGGGGGATAGGGGTTAGATTGGTTTTTCATGGTTGGTTATTGATGTGTGAACGCCAGTGGTTTAACTTCAATGCTAAATTCGTATCGAAGAAAGTCGTTTCATGCAGGATGTCTCTATCGCGCTGAACCGTGACCAGCGTCGGGTGGTCGTCGTGTTGTGGCTGGCTTATGCCTTGCTTTACGTGGGGCGCGTGAACATCAGTCCGACGCTCACAGCAATCGCGGAATCGCTGCACATCAGCCGCGCGGAAGTGGGCGTGCTGGGGACAGCGATGTTTTGGGCGTATGCTGTTGGTCAAATCATCAACGGCGAATTAGGTAATCACTTCAGCCCACGTAAGATCATCGCGTTAGGCTTCGGCTTAGTCGGCGTCGTCAATTTGTTGTTCGCGTCGCAGACCACACTGCTGCCGATGGTGCTGCTGTGGGCGCTCAACGGCTTCGCTCAGTCGATGGGCTGGGGACCGATTTTGCGCATTTTGGCGGAACATTTGAACCTCCAACAGCGCACGCGCATTTCGGTACTGTTCTCGCTGAGCTATCAATTTGGCACAGCGTTCACCTGGTTTTTGGCAATGCTGCTGGTCATGTGGGTTGGCTGGCAGGCGGCGTTTTTCGTGCCAGGGTGTATCGTGCTGGTCGCGCTGGTGGCGTGGTGGCGGACAGGAGTTGACGCGCCGCCGTCTACGCAAGAGCGTCCAGTGTTCCGTTGGTCGAACCTGTGGACAGATGTAATTTCGGCGTGGCGTGTGATGCTGGTCACTGCTGTGATGGGTATCGTGTATACGAGCGTCAATCTATGGCTGCCGACTTATTTTGCGGATACGCATCTGTTTGACGGCGGCTTGATGAGCGTAATTCCCAGTATGATGCCACTCATCGGCGCAATGGGGATGTTGGCGGCGGCGGCTTTACTGCGGCGCAGTGGCAACGCCATACAGGTGTTACGGGTTTTCCTCGTGGGTATTATGATCGCGGCAGGGCTGGCGGCAGTATCGGCAAATTACTTGCAGGTGTTTTTTGTATCCTTTGTGATGTTCGTGATCGGCAGCGTGGCGGCGCTGTTGACGACTTCGATTCCACTGATGCTGGCGACAGAGGGGCGCACCTCCTCAACGGCAGGCACGATCAACGCGATTAATTATTTCGGCGGCGGGCTGGCGGGCTTTGTCGTCGGCGGTATCATCGACAGCGCTGGATGGAGCGGCGTTTTCATGCTGTGGGCGGGCTGTGCGCTGGTGGCGGTAGCGCTGCTGCACGAGGTAGACTCCAGCAAAAAGGAGCAACAATGAACGGTTATCATGGAAAAATACTTCATGTTGATTTGACACAGCAGGCGACGCGCGTGGAAGAACCGGGCGAAAACTTCTATCGGCTGTACGCGGGCGGCGGATTGCTGGGCACTTATTATCTGCTGAAAGAGACACCATCGGGTATCGACGCTTTCGACCCCGCGAACCTGCTGATTTTTACGTCGAGCGTTGTGGCGGGGCATCCGGCGGCGGGACTGCCGCGCTTTACCGTGTGCGCCAAATCCCCACTGACCAACGGCGTAGGCGAAACCCGCTGCGAAGGTCCCTGGGGCATCGCGCTCAAGCAATCAGGAGTTGACGCGATCATCGTTCATGGCGCGGCGTCTGCTCCTGTCTGCCTGATGATCGACAACGGCGCGATACAGTTTGTGGATGCACGCGGGCTGTGGGGTAAAAACGTTGGCGAAACGAATGATGCGCTGGAAACGGAATTGGGCGATGGCTTGCATGTTGCTGCGATAGGGCAGGCGGGCGAAAACCGTGTGCGCTTTGCCAGCATTGTCGCCAATCGCACGTTTCAGGCGCAGCGCATGGGCATGGGTGCGGTGATGGGGTCAAAAAATCTGAAAGCTGTGATTTTGCGCGGCGGTGAACTGCCACCCTTAGCCCATCCCGACAAAGTGGCGGCGATCACGGCAGATTTTGGGCAGCGCATCGCAGGCAATCCGCTTTCAACGTGGCAGAAGCAGCCGCCGGGTTTCGCCGTGTGGATTTACACGCATGGCATCGACGCCGCGCTGGATATTGAGAACTACCGCACGGCGGATTTCCCAGCCGTTGAAAACTATAAAGATGAAGAATTCCTCAAGCACTATCGCGGCTTTGCGCCATGTCCCGGCTGCCCGAATGACTGTATCAAAATCCTGCACGCCGATGACCCGGACTTAGACATTCGAGCCAGCGGCATTCATCAGGAAGTCACGGGCGCGATGGGACCGAACATCGGCTTAACGGACATCAACGTCCTGCTGCGGCTGAACAATCTGCTCAACCAGTGGGGCATGGACCCGGTATCGCTTGGTTTTACGCTGTCGATGGCGATGGAACTGCGCGAAATGGGCATTTTGACGCAGCAGGATACAGAGGTTGATCTGCGCTTTGGTAGTGCCGACGCCATTCAGGAGATGGTGCGGCGCATCGCTCACCGTGAGGGTTTTGGCGATGTGCTGGCAGAAGGTAGCAAACGTGCAGCGGAAAAAATCGGTAATGGCGCGCAGCGTTATGCGATGCACGTTAAAGGCTTGGAGATGGTGCCGTTTGAACCGCGCAGCCAGACGAATCTGGCGATGGGCTTTGCCGTCGCCGCCATTGGTCCGCGCTATGACATCTGCGAACACGATTGGGATTATGATACGCAAGTGGGTTGGGATCACACGCTCAAATATTCCAACACCGTTGGCATTCTGGAACGTATCCCGATGCAGTATCTGGGGCGCGAGAAGGTCAAAAACTTCAAAGCGTTGAACAATCTGTGGTCAGGTGCAGATGCGCTGGATATGTGTATCTTCGCCGTCGCGCCGACACGCTTGTTAAGCCTTGACCAGATGGCAGAATTTTTAGCAGCCGCGACAGGTTGGGAAACGTCGGGCTATGAAATTATGCGTTGGGGCGAACGGCGCAATCACCTGATGCGCGTCTACAACAACCGTGAAGGCTTGACCCCCGACGATGATCGCTTGCCAGATCGTTTCTACGATGAGGAAATTTCGACAGGCGTGAAACAGGGAGAGAAGCTAGACCGCGAAAAGTTTCATGACATGATCCGCTTTTACTACGAGATGATGGGCTGGGACGAAAACGGCGTGCCACGCGCCGCAACACTCTACGATTATGGCTTGGCGTGGACGCTGGCGAAGTAAATTGTTTCGTATAGCCATTATGAACAATAGCTTTGGGAAGGGTGATCGGAGCAAAGTACGGCTTTGCTCCGATCACGCAAAGATATCATTCCGTTACGGGTAAATCTTCAATGTCCTCAGTTGTGCCGATACCTTCCAGCACAGAAATGACGCGCGCAGCAACCCACAGCGGGTCTTCGACCACAGAGGCAATTTGTAACCACTGTCCATCCTCACTGCGCCCAATCAGCACAAAGAAGTCACCGGGGTACGTAGAGTCCACCACTTCACCGTTCGCGCCATCGCGCAGGTTTACGTAATCTGAACTGTTGACCTGAACATAGATGATCTGGTCAAGTTCTTCTAACACACTGACAGACATCTGATAGGGTCCGGTTTGCCCCGCAAAGCCGCGCGTGACAATGGTGTATTCGCCATCAGCAGGCAGTTCAATGATAATGGCAGCATTGAAGCCGATACCGCTGTCGTCATCACGCAGCAGGTATTCTCCATCTGGATCAAAGAGATCAAGATAGCAGTCGGTGGAAGGATTATTCATGGCGATGAGCACGACATCGCCTTCCGTACCCACAAATGTCCATAAGTCACCGTTGGCGTCACGGATGTTGCCTTCGACCACTTCGCCAAGCTCAATCTCGCCTTGGGGTTCGCCAGAAATTTCGACCTCATCGCCCCCTCTGCTGCGCCCATCGCCGCTGCCTGCCGTCCCTTCCAGCGTCAGGGTATAAGCGCCGCTGCTGCCGCCTGCGAAGCTGCGTGCGATAATCGTGTATAAGCCGTCACTCGGCAGCGCAAAGTTCGTGATCTGCGAATCCAGCGTACCTCCGCTGTCGTCATTCAAGGCGATGAGCAAACCTGTCGGATCATAAAGCTCCAGATACGTGTCGATAATGTCGCTGTCCATTGAAATGGTGACGACATCACCTTCTGTGCCGATGAACAGCCACGCCTCGCCAACATCATCGCTGACACGTCCTTCGACCTCATCTCCATAAGCAATGACCTGATCGGGGTCAACCAGCGAGAGACTCAAGGTGTAGTCTTCGCGACGGGAATTGTTGCCGAAGGAGCGGGCGAGGATGAAGTAGTTCCCATCTGCGGGCAGCATGAATGCAATTCGTGAGTGCTGCAAATCGCCAGCATCATCATTCGCCGCGATCAAATCACCATCTTCATTGTACAGTTCAAGGTACGTGTCAAAATTCTCGCTTGCCATTTGGATGTCTATCAGGTCTCCTTCAGCACCTTCAAACACCCAATAATCGCCGTCGTTGGAACGCTGAGTTGCTTCAACCTCATCTCCATAGGCGATGGGTTGTGCATCTTCCTGCGCGAACACAGGCAGCACAAACACACAAATCAGGAATGCAAAAAGCAAAAACTTTTTCATCGTTTCCCCCTTTGGGAATAAAAAACCCTTAACATGATGATAAGGGTAAAGGGTGCTTACGAAGCATTAATATATCTGCGTGTCAATCGTTACACTCTGCCAAGCATTTCGCGTGCCTGTTCCAGATAGTACGTCATGCCGACGCGCTCAAACGTCGCCAGGGCGTCATCTAACAGGGGGCGGGCATCATCTTTCCGACCCTGCGTCACGTACATGCGCGCCAGTTCGAGGCGGCTGATGGCAATGAATGTCTGTACATTGCCCGGTTCGCTGTTGGCAATACTGGCTTTAAGCAGCGACTCGGCTTTCTCGATGTCCGGCTGCGGCAGGTTGGCATAGATTTTGCCCAGCACGCGCATCACCAGCGACTTGATGCCATTCTGACGTGTGCTGTCTGCCAGCGCCAGCGCGGTTTGTGCCAGCGCCAAGGCTTCCTGAGGTTTGCCTGTAATGAGTTCAATCTCAGCACGGCGCACCATGAAGTCGGGTAAGCCAATGGCGGCACCAAGCCTTTGTGCCAGCAGCAGACAGCGATCAAGGTGTTCTGTGGCTTGGTCGATTTCGCCGCGCAGCACTTCGACACAGCCAAGCGTACCCAGTACGTTGATAAACTGAATGTCGCTGTTCAGTTCTTCTGCCATCTCTTTCGCTTGCAGCAAGTCTACCATCGCCTCATCCAAACGTCCGCAGTGATAGAAGATCGTACCGCGCACGACATACGAGACCACGACGCGCCCGATTTCATTGACCTCCTGCGCCAGCACCAGTGAGCGTTCCAGATGTGGCAGCGCTTCTTCAAGCCGACCTTGCAGCGCCATCGAATAGCCGTACCACGCCAGACTGCCCGCGAGCAGTTCAGAGTCATTAAATTTTTCGGCAAGCGCAATGCCCCGCGCCAGCATGAACTCCGCTTTGGGCAGATCACCTGTCACCATCACCGCACGCCCAATGTTGTTGTAAGGCATGAGCAGCAGATCTTCGATGCCCAGTTTTTCGGCAAAGGTCATCGAACGTGCGAAAAATGCTAACCCCTCGCCAACCTGCCCGCGCGTATAGTGGAAAGTGCCTGCTGCGCCGTAGATGCGCGCCAGCCGTTCCTCATCTTCCAGCTTTTCGGCGGCTTGCAGCGCCCGCCCCAGAATCATCGGGAAGTCTGTGCTGGCGAAATACAGACCGACCCGCGATAGCTCAGTGGTTACATCGACCAGCATCCGTTGATTTTCCAGCGTATCGGGAAGTTTGCCGACGGCTTCAATCGCCTGCTCAAAGAACGATTTCGCCTGGATGCCTGCGCCAGTACGCATCGAATGCACACCCGCCAGCGCTGCATAATGAGCGATCTTTTCGGTATCGCCCGCGCCGCCCCAGTGGTGTGCCAGCGCGGGCGCGCGTGATATATCGTCGGGATAAACCTTTTCAATGGCTTGTGCGACATGGCGGTGTAAGTCGCGTTTGGCATCGTCAGCCATTTCTGCCAGCAAGCCTTCACGCAGCTTGTCGTGGGCGAAGCGCCAGCGTTCGTGCTGTACTGCCAGTACAGCGATTTCGGCGCAGGTGATGAGCCATTTTTCGAGGCTGTTATAAGCAAAGGGAATTTCGCCCGTGTCTGCCAGCGCGCGCAGCAGCTCAAGGTCAAGCTCACGCCCGGCGATGGCGGCGGCTTCTAACAGATTCCATGCACCATCAGGCACAAGGTTGAGGCGGCGGCGCACGACGAGTTGAATACCGCCCGCAACGACTTTTTGTGGCAGGGTGCGCAAGCCGATCTGATCCATGTGCTCAACTTCTTCCGCCAGCGCGCGCACAACTTCCACCATGAAGAAGACGTTGCCTTCAGTTTCACGCTCCACGAACTGCACCACACGCGGACGCCGCCCTGCTTCGCCAATCATCGACTCGGTGAGCCTGGCGATGTCCTCTCGTGAGAGGCGTTCCAGCGGCATGACGCGCATTTCGGGCAGGTCTTCGGGCAGGGTTGGGCGCTCATCGTTGCGGTAACTGCCAATAATCATCAGCGGCAAATCGACGATAGCGGCGTTTAACTGCTGCAAGACGGCAATGCTTTCGCTGCTTGCCCAATGCATATCTTCGAGAATCAACAGAATAGGATAAAACTGATGGCGGAAAATGCTGGTGATGACGGCAATCAAGCGCTCCTGCGCCGCTTTGGTATCCAGCTCCACCGGATCGGGAATGTCACGCTCAAGCAGCTGCGCGATGTCGGGCACAAGGGCTTTGACCACTGCCGCTTCGCCATCCATCAGTTCAGTTTGCAGCGCGAGCCGCCGCAAAATATCGCGCCACATCTCATACGGGCGTCCGCCTTCGCTGACGTTTTGCCCGCGCAGCACAAACGCGCCTTTGACCAGCCCTAACGTGCGCAGTTCATCCAGCAGGCGGGTTTTGCCGACGCCGCTTTCGCCGCCGATCAACCACGCGCTGCCTCTGCCGATGATGGTCATCTCCATCGCGGTAGCAAGCTGTTTAAACTCCGTTTCGCGCCCCACAAACTGCGCCGCTTGCAAAAAGGCATCACGGATCGCAGCGCTGTTGATGTTCAGCGTTTGCTGCTCCTCGATCAGGAGTTTGTCGATTTCGCTGATGACTTCGGCGGCAGAGGCAAGACGATCTTCCGGCGATTTCAGCAGCAGGCGCTTGATGAGCGCCTGTAACGGTTCTACGACATCCAGCACTTCGACATCCGGTACTGTTTCCAGAATGTCTTTTAACAGTTGTTGAACATCACGATCATTGTAAGGATAGCGCCCGGAAAACATCTCATATGCCATCAAGCCGACAGCGTATAAGTCTGAAGCGACATTCGCGGAACTGCCGTTTAAGACCTCTGGTGACATATATGCCAGCGTCCCGGCGGCTTGATTCTGCGGCGCATCGTACTCGCTTCTGGCAACCGCCAAGCCAAAATCCAGCACTTTGACGTGCCCGTCCTGCACCAGCACGTTAGCGGGTTTGAGGTCACGGTGCAAAATGCCGCGCCGATGCAGGTAGGCGATGGCTTGCAGCATTTGTGCCAGCAGATCGAGCTTAATGCCGACAGATTGGTTCGCCGCAGCTTCCAGAATCGTTTGCGAACGTTCCAGATAATCCATCGTGAAGTACGGCTGGCGCTGTCCATCAAAGCCATAGTCCAACACACTGATGATGTTAGGATGCCGCAGCGAAGACAGCGTTTGAAATTCCTTTGCCAGCGCCAAGCGGAACTCATTGCCTGCCGTCCCATCGACTTCACCAATGCGCGTGGCAAAGGGGTCTTTGGTAGGAGGCGTGTTCACTTGTTTAAGGGCAACGATTTGTCCGGCGAGACGGTCCGTCGCGCGGAAAACCACGCCCATGCCGCCTCTGCCAAGCTCTTCGTGCAAGATGTAGCGCCTGCCGATAAGTGTTGCTGCGAACATAACAAATCCTTGTGCCGTTAATGTTTGATATTGTGACACAGTTCTCTCAATTCGTACAAGGATTCTAGAGACGAAAAATCAACAGTTTGTTAACATTGCTGGGCTATGGTCAGCATACGATGAATTTTAGAAGGGGTCTATTCCCATGAATGGGGGAAACTGCGTCACAATACCGATGAGCGTGGAAAAGTACTATTTTCACGCGAGTCCAGTTATAATTCTGTCTCCGTAATTAGCGAAGGGAAGATCTATGAGTTGGCAGAAGACTTTTCAACGACAAAATACTATCTTTCTCATCGTAGCGCTCGTTATTGGACTTAGCTTTGGTTTCAACGCATCTGCGCAAACTGCTACCGCCTTGCCATCTGATCTTTGGGAGGATGCGACGAGTACAACAATTGGGACTACCGCTGAATGGACAAACAAGGTCGAACTCGCGGACATTAATGGCGGCGGTCTTGTCGATATTCTGTTTGCCAACGGAGGGGATTACGATACACCGGGTACTCCTGTGTCGAGCCAGGTGTTTGTCAATAATGGTCCAGGTGAGATGTTCACCGACGCAACAGAGTCCGTGTTTGGCGACACCACCATGATCGCCCGCGTCATCAAAGTTCGTGATGTAAACGGCGACAACAATCCCGACATTATGGTGGGAACGACTTTTGAGACGCAGAGCCGCCTTTTTCTCGGTGAGGGCGAAGGCAGGTTTACGGATGTAACGGATACCTACCTTCCCTCGATAGATGCCAGCATTGGCGACTTGGAGTTTGGCGATGTCGACGGGGATTCTGACCTCGATATGGTTCTGGCTGATTGGGGATCGGACAGCCCAATGCGCAGCCAGGGTGGGCGCACGATGTTATGGCTCAACGATGGGACAGGGCATTTCACGGACGTAACCAGCGCTCAGATGCCCGATGTACTGGTGCGATTTTCGTGGGAACTTGAGTTCATCGACGTTGACAATGATTATGACCTCGACATCCTGATTTCGTGCAAGATATGTAGGGGCAGCTTTCTTTTCGAAAACGATGGCGCTGGCAATTTCACCGATGTGACTGAGGGCAGATTACCTCAATTTACAAACAACTATGAATTTGAGGCAATGGATCTTGATAGCGACGGTTATCTTGATGTCGTCACCATCAACGATGGCGAAGCCTTTAAGGAACATATATTTCTCAACGATCAGCAGGGTGGTTTTGCTGATGCAACGGACGATTTGTGGACGGGACGAGAAAATTCCGGTGGCGACGATAACGTGGTGGTGTTCTTGGATTTCGACTCCGATGGCGATGCCGATTTTCTCGTCGGTTCGCTCAATATCTCAGACCGCTTGCTGATAAATGACGGTACAGGTCATTTGACTGCCGCCAGGAATGTTTTCGCGGCTGAGCGAAGTCCAGGGACGCTTTACATGGCAGTTGCCGACCTAAATGCCGATGGCAGGCTTGACGTGGTGGAAGCACAGGGGGAAGCAGCCGTCGATGACCGAGTTCACCTTGGAACAAACATCAGCCCGGATACTGCGCCTCCGATAATCACGTTGGTGGAAACATTAAGTGAAGTTGGGTCAGGTGTGCCGATACAGATACGCGCCCGTATTCACGACAATAAAAGCCCCACCATGCCTCATGATTGGCAGAGTGTGGTGCTGCGTTGGACATCAAATGGACAAACTCAGGATAGCCCAATGATGTGGTATGGTGAATATCTTTGGCGCGCGGAGATTGTTAATCCAACTTCTGGCGCTTTGGAGTATCAGGTATGCGCCATCGATGCCGCCGGAAATGAATCCTGTTCGCCGCAGCAAACGGTGAATGTAGGATAACCTGATACGTATCGCACAATATATTGGAAACTGGAGTTTCGCCTTTTTGAAGTTCTGGCGAAACTCTAGACTCTATTTAATCATCGTCATCATCGTCATCGCCCATACCACCGCCTGAACCACCATTCCCTTGACCAATCGGCTGCGCATCACAGCGCCGATGCCAGCCGTTCGCCGGTGCCCAGGGCGGCGGCGGGTTATCGCAGTTTCCATTATCGCGCCACACCTCACCGCTTTCACTCACGGAAACATCAACCGTGATGAAGATGATGTTCACCGCTGCAATGACCAAGCCATCGTCAATGTGCGCCTCAACGCGAATCGTGTCATCAATCTGAATGATACCCAACAGGGGATCGTCGGGGTCGATGATGATTTCGATGTCATAGATGACAACCACATTGCCGTTGATCGCCGTGACAGGTCCTTCAATGATGAGATTCACGTCCGTACCCACTGGCAGCGCGTTGATTGCAGGCGTAGAGGTGAATGTGGGCGTCGTGCTGGCAGGCGGCGTCGCGGATGGCGGCGGTGTAGGCGTCAATGTCGCGCCTGGAACAACGGCAGGCTGTGAGGTTTGCGTGAAGGCAGCGCTCGGCGTAGGTGAGTGTGTATCCGTACCGGTAGCTGTCGGTGTCGGCGTTGGCGTGAATGTCAACGATGCTGTGGCTGTCGCCGTCGCTGTAAAGGTGCTGCTTGCCGTCGTAAGCGGTATGGCAGCCGGTGATTGATTTTGTGACACAGCAAAAATCGTGCCCACCGCAATCAAAATAACGATCAAGCCACTCAGCAGCGGCAGATACGGGAACGGTGACGCAGGCGGTGGTAACTGTCTGAACGTCTCCAACACCCGCATTTCGATGCGTGCTGTCGCTTCCGGTGACATGACCAGCGGCGGCGCATTCAACACACGCGCGGCAGTTTGCAGCAAGATTTCGTCACGTGGCACGTCTGCGCCAGAAAGCAGCGCATCTAAGGCGTCAGCCAGTGAGTCCGGGTCGTACATGAACTCAGCCATTGGATAACCCTCGCAGGTAATGGCGCACTTTTTCCTCTAAGCCCAGATGCGCGGTGAGTTCGATCAAGGCGCGATGTTGGATAGATTTCACAGCAGATACACTTTTGCCGATAATATCGGCGACTTCCTGATGACCTTTGCGTTCCATGAAGCGCAGCACAAGCACATTCTGCTGCTCATCGCTCAACTTGCCTATGGCTTGACGCAGTGTCTCAACCTCTTGTAAGTTGAGCAGTTGTTCTTCAGGCACTGGTTCGCTGCTGTCCAGATTCTCGCTCAGTTCACTTTGCGGTCTGCGCGTGTTACGCCGCCGAAAATCAATGACCCGTGCAGAGGCAATACTGTAGAGCCACGACTCGAAAGGCGCGCCCGTCCAGCGATACGATGGTAAGCCTTCGACCATTTTCACGAACACTTCTGCGGTCAGATCTTCGGCGTCGTCACTGCTCGACACACGATAGGCGACGTAACGATAAATGCGCTGCGCGTAAGTCTGATACAACTGCGCGACTGCCGCTTCGTCACCTTTATGGGCGCGTTGAACCAACTCCTGCACTTCCGACGAGGAGATGTTCAGCTTCGGCGGCGCTGGAAACGCTGCCAGCAGAATAAGGATTGTCGCGATCACAAGACGGCTCGTGAATGTTTCATCTGAACGTTATACCGTTACTGCTGAGCCAATGTCGCATTATTCCCCCGCAATCAATTCTACGAGTTTGGGATAAATGGTCGCAGTCTGTTGATCGGGCTGTTTGGGGTCAATGATGTCGTGCCCGATGTTCAAATCCGCGCTGAAGGGATACACCTTGACGTGTGCTCCATGCGCCCGCCAGTTCTCGACAAGGGTGTTGACGAGCGCGTCATCGACAATCAGGTCATTAGGATTTGTGGTAATGATGATTGACTTCGCGCCGGGTACCTGCTGCCGCGCCAGCTTATGCGTCGCCAAGCCCAAACGCAGGATACTCGCGGCGGCGCGTGTAGAGAAGCGCGGATAACCATACTGCGGACCGGGATTGTTCTCCTTGAGTTTAGGATTCCACCAGATGAAGAGATTAGGCATGGTGTCGGCTAAGTTGACGAACTGCGTCACGAACCGCGACGGTACTTGACGGTAGCTAAACGTCGGCGCAATCGCTACCGCCCGCGTTATATCGCTGCGCGTTTGGGCAATCCACGCCGCCAGCACGCCGCCCCCCGAAATACCCGCCCCGAACATTTGCTAACGCAGAACCACTGAAAAACCGGCCAAACAAACCTGTGGATTAACCATAATCGGAGGCATGCGCAACTTGATGTCAATGGTTTTCGCGCTCAGGCTGGCCTGTCGGCAGCGATAACGTTTGCGCGAGTTTTCCAATTCGGCGCTGTGCGTTGAGCGTGTTTCTGTCATCCTGCCGTCAGGTGCGCACGCTAAGAATT
>CALMZT010000691.1 GCA_937870805.1 uncultured Chloroflexota bacterium | reverse complement strand
CGGCAGTGGTTAGAACACTCAAGCTGAATGTAGATAAGATGCAGGCAGCGCTCGGTGAGGATATGCTGGCGACGGATTTAGCTGATTATTTGGTAAAGAAGGGACTTCCCTTCCGTCAGGCGCATCATGTCGTTGGACAGGTAGTGCGCTTGGCGAATGAAGGGCAGAAACAATTATCACAGATTCCATTGGAGGTTCTAAAGACGCTTTCACCATTGTTTGAAATGGATGTGGCGGCAGTATTTGATTTTGGGGCGTCAGTGGCGAGGCGGCGAGCATCGGGGGGGACAGCACCCGACGCCGTTCGGGCACAGATTGAGGCGGCGAAAGCCTATTTGAAGGTGTGAGAGTGAGGTGTTTGTAAGTTATGCACAACCGCGTGTGGTAGAAATATATGAAGTTTTAATAGTTGCTACGAATTTCACATAGAATGGTTGACAGCGCTGGCAAAGCGGGTTAACCTATCCATCAATAGGAATTGGCACAGAAATACCTTAGATTCGACATGAAAACACCTAATCTGTTCGTCCTTAGCCTTATCGTCATTATCGTTATTGTACTCGTCCTTATTGGCGGGTTATGACGGCTTGGGTGGCGAACAGCGCGCGATAGTAAACAACTAACGACAAACAGCCTCCAAGCCGGGGGCTGTTTTCGTTTAAGAGTATGTCACAAAATCAGGAGCAAATTGACCATGGCACCGCAGAAGCACCACGAACAGAGCGAATTCAATAGTGATCACCCGACCAGTCCCTGGACTGAGCCTTATCAGACCTCTGAGATGGAAGCTGTGCGTGACATGCACGCCGCTATGCCTCAGCAGGACTATGATCGTGATACCCAAAGCCCAACGCACGACGCGCTTTCCGACATCTACAACAGAGTTTCCTAGTCGGGAAGCGCTTTTTATTTAGGACGGAGAAAAGTTCATGCCATCAGAATACATCTGGAGAAACGGGGAATTCATCAAGTGGGAAGAGGCGACAGTCCATGTCACTGCTCATGCGCTGCATTACGGCTCAAGCGTATTCGAGGGAGTACGCGCCTATGCAACGCCGCAGGGTCCGGCTGTGTTCCGCTTGCAGCCACATACCCATCGCTTGATGAACTCGTGCAAAATCGCGCGCATTGAAGTGCCTTTTAGTGAGGAAGAAATCAACAACGCGATTGTAGAGACTATCCGACGTAATGGTCACGAGTCCTGTTATGTGCGTCCGCTGGTCTTTCGCAGCGCGGGTTCCATTGGTGTAGAGGGGCGTAAAAATCCTGTTGAAGTCGTTATCTTCACCATAGAGTGGGGACGGTATCTCGGCAATGAAGCGATTGATAACGGCGTAGATGTACAGGTAAGTTCATGGCGGCGGATGGCACCCGATACCTTTGCCTCGATGGCGAAGATTGGCGGGCAGTATGTCAACAGCCAGTTCGTCAGCATGGAAGCGCACGACAACGGCTTCGCTGAAGGTATTGCGCTGGATGTCAGCGGGTATGTTAGTGAAGGCGCAGGCGAAAACCTGTTTGTCATCATCGACAATGTAGTTTATACACCCGGCGTGTGGCAGTCCATTCTCAGCGGTGTGACCCGTGACAGTGCGCTCACCATCTTGCGCGATCTTGGTTACAGTATCCGCTATGAGCCTGTCGCACGCGAAATGCTCTACATTGCCGATGAGATGTTCTTTACAGGCACAGCCGCCGAAATTACGCCTATTCGCTCAGTAGATCGTATTCCAGTAGGCGAAGGCAAACCCGGCCCGGTGACGAAAGCTGTGCAAAAGGAATTCTTTGCTATTACTTCTGGTCAGAAGCCTGATCCTTACGGGTGGCTGACTCTCGTGAGACAACCCGAAGCCGCAGATTAGTTTGAGAGGTACATGTTATGTTGCTGAGTGGCGCTGAAATTATCTGGGAATGTCTATTACGTGAAGGTGTCGATGTTGTCTTCGGCTATCCCGGCGGGGCCATTTTGCCGACCTATGATGCGTTGAGCAAATATCCGCAAATGCATCACGTGCTGGTGCGCCACGAACAAGGCGCATGTCACATGGCTGATGGTTATGCACGTGCGACAGGCAAAGTCGGCGTAGCAATAGCGACCAGCGGACCCGGCGCGACGAATCTGGTGACCGGCATTGCCACTTCGATGATGGATTCGACGCCGATTGTGTGTATCACAGGGCAAGTCCCAAGCCCGGTGATTGGCACGGATGCGTTCCAAGAAACGGATGTGACCGGGATTACGCTGCCTATCACAAAGCATAATTATCTCGTTGGAAGTATCGAAGAACTGCCTTATATCATCCGCGAGGCATTCTATATCGCGCGCACGGGGCGTCCCGGTCCGGTGTTGGTCGATATTCCGAAAGACATCCAGAACAAGAAAATAGAGTTTGTGTATCCTGAAGGCGAAATCCGCGTGCCGGGGTATCGCCCACCAAGCAAAGCGACGGATAAGCAGGTAAGAGACGCGCTCGAACTCATTCAGCAAGCAGAGCGCCCGGTGATTTTGGCAGGGCACGGCATTATCATGTCTGGGGCGTCGCAAGAACTACAAGAACTGTCAGAACGCGCGCAAATTCCTATCGCTTTAACTCTGCTAGGAAAGGGCGCCGTGCCAGAGAATCATCCGTTAGTCATCGGTATGATGGGAATGCATGGCGAAGCAGCATCAAATCACGCCATTCAGGAAGCGGATTTGCTGATTGCGCTGGGAATGCGTTTTGATGATCGTGTAACAGGCAATTTGAAGACCTATTCGCCGCATTCGCGCAAAATCCATGTGGACATCGACCCGTCTGAGATCAACAAGAATGTGAAAGTCGATGTTGGTATCGCAGGCGATCTCAAGACCGTCATTCGCCAATTCCTACCGGGTGTAAAAAGTGGTAGTCATGCTGCATGGCTGAACCGTATCCGTGACTGGGATGAGGACTCGAATGAGCGCGATATCGTCAACACGTATGATGGCGACAAACTATTCGGCGCGCTAGCAATTAATGATCTGTGGAAATACACGGGCGGCGAAGCCATCACAGTCACTGATGTGGGGCAGCATCAAATGCTGGAAGCGCAGTATTACCCGCACCAACGTCCCGCGACGATGATTACCAGCGGTGGATTAGGAACAATGGGCTTCGGTCTGCCCGCAGCGATTGGCGCGAAATTTGGCAAGCCCGATGAAGAAGTGTGGGCGATTGTCGGGGATGGTGGCTTCCAGATGACGCTGTGTGAATTGGCAACCGCGATGCAGGAAGGTATCAAAGTCAACATCGCAATTATCAACAATGGTTTCCTCGGCATGGTGCGCCAGTGGCAAGAACTGTTCCATGAGAGCCGCTACAATGCCACGCCGATGTTTAGCCCGGACTTCTGCAAGCTGGCGGACGCTTACGGTATCCCCAATATGCGTGTGACGAGCCGCGACCAGATCGAAGAAGCCGTGCAGTTTGCACGCAGCCATGAGACGACGGTGTTGATCGAATTTGTGGTTGAAAAAGAAGAGATGGTGTATCCGATGGTGCCAGCAGGTGCAGACCTGCACGCCATGATCCGCCGTCCGAAACCGAATGAGAGGTAAACAGTTATGGAAAATCATGCCAGCAAACACACTATCGCTGCTCTCGTGGAAAACAAGCCGGGCGTCCTCAACCGTGTTGCCAGCCTGTTCCGCCGACGTAACTTCAATGTGGACAGCCTGACGGTTGGGCGCACGCACAAAGGGCATATCTCACGCATGACAATTGTTGTCGATGCGGCGCGCACTGATGCCCGCAAAATCATCTCCAATCTGGTTAAGCTGATTAATGTCATCGACGTGAAATTGGTATCCTCCGAACTGCACGTCAGCCGCGATCTGGCGCTGGTTAAAGTACGCTCGGATGATGCGGAATCGCGCAATGGTTTAACCTTACTTTGCGAACGCTATCCAGCACGCATTGTGGACATTGGTCCAGAATACGCCATTGTCGAGATCACTGCACAAGAAGATATTGTCGAAGGCTTTATCGAAGAGGCAGCCAAAATTGGGATCGTGGAACTGGTACGCACAGGTGTTGTAGCAATGGGGCGCGGCACACGCATCCTCGACACCGAGTATGAACCTATCATTCCGGTTTCTGCGAACGGCAACGCGCATCAAGTGTACTAGTCAGCAATGAGTTAAAAGCAACGCGCAATGAGTAATACGTGGTCAGTGAATTGGTTTTCAACTGCTTACTGACCATTGATAGCCGATTACGAGCAATTATCTACTACTGAGGAGCATTTTTTCATGGCAGTTATGTATTACGACAAAGACGCGGATTTATCTCTGCTCAACGGCAAAAACGTTGCAGTGATCGGTTACGGCAGTCAAGGGCACGCACACGCGCTCAATATGCGTGAGAGCGGAGTGAATGTAGTAATCGGTTTACACGAGGGAAGCAAGAGCCGTGCGAAGGCAGAAGCTGATGGGCTGACAGTGCTTCCAGTGGGCGAAGCCGTTAAACAGGCAGATGTGGTGATGATACTCATCCCTGATACCAAGCAAGCTGAAGTCTATGAAAAGGAGGTTGCCGCCAATTTGAAACCGGGCAGTATGTTGATGTTCGCGCATGGCTTTAACATCCACTTTGGACAAATCAAGCCGCCTGCAAACGTTGATGTGACCATGATTGCACCGAAAGCGCCCGGTCATCGCGTGCGGGAAGTTTTTAAAGAAGGCGCGGGTACGCCCGGTCTATTGGCAGTGCAGCAAGATGCGACGGGTAACGCCAAAGCGCTGGCGCTGGTTCCCAATCACCCGAAAGCCCTTGCCGGATCGGCACGCGCCGATTTGCTCGAAAATAAAGTGGCCGAGGCGCAGGCAACAGCCGATTCGGCTGTCACCGCCTCACCGCGCGACGCCGAGGCATGGATCGTCAAAGGCGACAGTGCGCGCGTGAAAAAGGATCTCGACGGCGCCGCCGTCCCAGTCGTAGTCGTAGCTCGGCGCGCGGTTGGCCCACACGTCGTTGTCGATGACGGTCGGCGTGGTGACCTCGTTTACAGCGACAACGACAACGAGAACCTGATGCGAGCGAAGCAGAGCGCTGGCGACTCGCCCATCACGCCGCTGCTCGGCGTCTTCGGCTACGAAATCCCTCAGCGGATGCCGGGCGACCTTGTGACGTTCTCCGTTGAGCTGGACAGGCCGGCGCCCCAGCAGATCCGGCGGATCTTCGTGGGCGTGGAAGACGTAGTCTCGGCCTCCAGCAACGACGTGAGCTACGAGGTCTCCATCGATTCGCACTGGTTGCTGAAGCAGATCGACGTCATCTACTTCTAGCGTCTCCGGGCCCTTCGTGCCGAGATTCCGTGGGTGAACGTGCTGATCGGCCCTCGGATGGTCGAGATGCCGATCGGCTCGAGCCTCCGCGCCGTCCGGATGGCAGGCAGTTCTGCCAAATCTCTGATTGCGGTTGCCAGAGGCCTCCGGCGGGGCGCAATATTCGGCTCCGAGGATGAGCTTCCGCTTTGCGTCACGGCGAAGGAGACTGCCGTTTCGGCATCGGATCGCTTTCTTGAATGAGGCGGCTCCTGGGTTACGCTCCCCCTCGTGGATGAGGATGCACCATGCCCGTTTGGCTCAAAATTGCCGCCGGCGTCGCACTTGGCGTCGTGCTGATCGGCATGGCCGGACTGCAGGGCGCCTCGAAGAGACTTGGCCCGCTCGTGCAGGAGCACGGCACGACTTATTACAGCAATGACGGCCCGGTCTCGCC
>CALMZT010000690.1 GCA_937870805.1 uncultured Chloroflexota bacterium | reverse complement strand
ACCTGAGTCGTTTGTTTTGGTTGACAACTACTCTACCTCAAAAGCCCTACATCCCTTCATTTTTGGCGAAGGTATTGGTAAGGATTTTCTAATTTTATTGAGATGACTACCCCGCATTCAGCCTCTTGTTTCATGTCGTGCCTGCCAACGCCCTTCTAATTGGTCACACACTAACATTTGCATACAAAGTAAGCCTTGAATTTATTGCTAGACGAAAACTCGTTTACATAAGCTGAAGCGTTTGTAGATTGCAGTTTCGTAATCTGCGCAGAATCAAGACTATTTACGGAACTTTTCACAAGTACAGGGCGTCTTCATAGAGGTAACACATTCAAATCAAGCATTGAAGGAGTTCAATTCTATGAAAAGCGTTAAAACCCTCGTACTCGGCACCTTGGCACTCACGATGCTGTTGGGCGTCATTGCCTTTGGAACGGTTGCTTTTCCCTCGGCAGCGCAAGAGCCAACACTCGTTCCTGCGCCCAATGTCGTGGTTTCAAGCGGCACGAATGTCATCACTGTTTCAGGCGTAGGCACAGCTTACGGCGCGCCGGACATTGCCTACATCGGCGTCGGGGCAGATTTCGCCTCTGAAAATGCAGGAGAAGCCTTCTCGCAAACCAGTGACATCATGAACGCTGTTCGCCAGGCATTGTTGGAACTGGGGATTGCTGAACAGGATTTGCAGACCACCAACGTCAGCATCTATCCGCAGGACATCTACAATCCCACCGATGGCAGCATCAGCGGGCGCACCTATCGCGTCAGCAGCGCCATCAATGTGACGGTGCGTGATGTGACGATGATTGAACAGGTCATCAACGCGGCGATTGAAGCAGGCGCGAACAACCTGTACAACCTGTCCTTTGGCATAGCCGATCCCGCAGGACTGGAACAGGAAGCGCGCACACAGGCAGTGGCGAATGCTCGTCAACGTGCTGAACAGTTGGCAGGTTTGCTCGGCGTAACTGTTGGTGAACCTATCGTCATCAGCGAAACCCTGAATGCTGGCGGCTATCCTCCGTTCCCGATGAATGCGGCTGCTGATATGGCGTATGGCGGTGGTGGCGCGATGCCCGTTGACACCGGGCGTATGATGGTCAGCGTGCAGGTGCAAATCACCTTTAGCATCGGTCAGTAGCAGTTATCAGTTTACAGTGGTCAGTTGTCAGTAACTCACCTTACGCAACCGCTTGCTGTTGTTGACGCTGGCAGTTCAAAACTGCCAGCTATGGGCTTTGGAAACCCGTGAACGGGTTGGGCGCTGCTGAGTTTCAAACTCTTGAGAAGATTACAAACCCTCAGTTCGCTCTAAGTTTTGAACTAGAGCAGTAAACTTCGTAAGGTGAGATAGTAAGATTCGCGCAGGTAACACTGTGACGTAAAATCAAAAGAAAGCGGGGATGCCTCAGTGGTGTCGCTGCTTTCTTTTTGTTTGCATCGTATCGAAATGCGCTACACTTCGGAAAGTGTTCAATTGCTACATAGAGTAGGACTTACGCAGTTGACGGGCGCACACGTTGGTGCGCCCCTACGAGCGCGGTGGTAATTTGAACTCAACTGCGTAACTTCTAATAGAGAATGTAATGACCATTGTCGAAACACTCATTGAGCGTGTAAAACAAACTCAGCGTGCCTTTATCAGTAAAGCCGCTGATGAAGTTGTTGAAACTCACACACACAGTCTTGAGATTGCCCACACCTTTTCAGCAAATGTACAAACTGGCGAGTAAATTTCTTTGAACAACCGCTTCCCGCTTCGACCCTTACTTTTTGTACTCATCATCGCGCTCATGGCAAGGGTGCTGCTGCTTGCCAGCGATACAGTGTCTTTTCACTCCGACGAAGCGATTGTCGGCTTGATGGCGCGCCACATTTTGCAGGGTGAGCGTCCTACATTCTTTTACGGGCAAGCCTATATGGGCAGCCTCGATGCGTGGTTGGTCGCGTTGGGTTTCCAGTTGTTCGGCGACTCGGTGCTGACGATTCGCATCGTACAGAGCGTGCTGTACCTCCTAATCGTGCTCACAGGCTATCTGATTGCATGGCGCTTTTCGGGGAAGACGACCATTGCGCTGGTGACAGGCTTGCTGCTGGCGCTGCCTGTGCCGCTGTTGGTGCTCTATACCACCGCATCGCTGGGCGGCTACAGCGAAATGCTGCTGTTCGGCAATCTGGTACTACTGCTGGGCTATGAAGTCGCGCAAGACCTTAACGCTAACATAGCTCTCAATCGGCGTTCGTTATGGAAATGGGCGCTGCTAGGATTATGCGCGGGCGTTGGCTGGTGGGTAAATGGGCTGCTCATCGTCTATGCCTTACCAGTGAGCACACTTTTATTGTACCGCTTGCTGCGCTCAACCTCCCCACATGGGCGAATCCGAGCTGCCTTTGTTGCCATCGCAGTGCTCACCTTCTTCGTAGGAAGTCTGCCCTGGTGGGTCTACAATTTCGACCATCAGTGGTCCGCCCTCGCCTTTTACCTGCCGGCACCTGGTGTCCAAAACGATACTCACGTTCAGTATCTTGACGGCTTACGCACCGTACCTGTCGAATCTTCAGAGGAATCAGGTACGAACATGGCAGAGCGTTTTATTGGACTGCTGCTGTTTGGGATACCGGGACTGACAGGGCTGCGCTTCCCGTGGTCATCGACGTTCTTTTTGCCTGTTGTCGGCTTGCCTGTGACGTTTTTGTACCTCGCGGCGCTGTATACGCTGGCGAGGGATACCCAAAATAAACTGCTGACTGCCAACGGGCGCATCCTCACGTTAGGTATGGTTGTCGGGCTGCTGGCAATTTTTATCCTGTCGCCGTTTGGCAAAGATCCTACTGGACGCTATCTGCTGCCTTTGGTGCTGCCCTTCAGCATCGCCTTTGCTTCGCTGGTTGAGCGTATCAACAGGGGCGAGGCGCTTGCTCTACGTATGCGCCGAGGATTGCAAGCAGCGCTTGTGCTGCTTGTGGTGGTTTATGCCGTGTTTGGGCAAATTACAGCGGCAACCAACGAACCGGGCTTCACGACCCAGTTTGATCCCATCACGCACATCCCCCATGACGCTGATGCCGCGCTGATAGCCTTCTTAGAGGAACACAATATCACTCGTGGCTATACCCACTATTGGGTTGCTTATCGGCTAGCGTTTCTGAGCGATGAGCGGTTATTGTTTGTGCCCGCGCTGCCCTATAAGTTCTCGCTCATTCTGCGCCTTGCCGATGACCGTTACCCCGCTTACAGTGCCCTTGTTGACGAAAGCGAATCCTTTGCATTCATCACAGCGAACAATGCAGGACTCGATGCATTGTTGGTCGCGACATTTAATGCGCAAGGAATTCAATTTGAACAAGCGCAGATTGGATTATATACGGTTTACTATGGCTTTGATGCGCCACCACCGCGCCCACTGAGCCGTTAAGGTTTAGGAGTCGCTGTCGCAAAAGAGAGGGGAGGGGTCGTCGCACTGGAAGCGCCCGGAGCGCGCGTGGGGCTGGCAGGCGCAACGGGAGTCCGTGTACGTCTGATGGTCGGGATAAGGGTCGCTGTTGCCGCTGCCGTTCTGGTAGGACGTGGTGTCCTTGTGGAAGTCGCTGTCGCTGTGTTGGTAGGACGCGGGGTACGTGTTGAAGTAAATGTGAAGGTGGCGGTGGCTGTCGGCGTGCGGGTGAAGGTCATTGTCGGCGTCGAGGTCAGCGTAGGTGTCCTCGACGCCGTTGAGGTCGATGTTGGCGTGGGGGTGGGTATCGGTGGAATATTGGCTTCGACTTGTAAGTTCTGGTATTCAAAATCGCATGTAAACTCGGCAGCCGGTCCCCAACCCGTCGTTCCATTAGCCAACTGTATACGCAGCCAATTACTATCAGTATCACGCGCGTTGACGATGACGGGTATGCCGACAGGCGCAGCGGCGTTAATCAGTGGATAGGCTGCGTCTGGACCGGAACGTAAGGGTACTTCAGCATTCGTCGTGGTACACTGCGCGTCTACGACCTCTACGGTGATGGACTGTGAGATCGTATTGCCGTAAGCATCGCGTGCGTTGAGGGTTACAGTCAGCGGTTCGGCGGTCATGCCAGCTAAGGGACCAACGGTGCCCTGCGCGCCAAAACTCGGTTCAATCGGCGCTGTGCTGAATGATTCAAGTCCGGTGATATAGGTGGATACTGCGCCGTGCACGTTCCACGACATCTCGATGTTTTGTACTACGAAACGCAGCAACTGCGGCGGGTTGATCTCAAAGGACTCGATTATCAGCGGTGTGTACACAGTGATGTTTAGGGACTCGGTGTCCTGACGGCTGCCGTTGAAGGCTTGCAGTGAAATCGTCACTTCGCCTGTCAAGCTGCCCATATCGAGGCTGGCGCTGTTGGTCGTCGCATCGAAATCGGTGCTGGCAGGTGTGCCATTCACCAACACCTGATAGCTTTCGGCGTTGGTGGCTTCCCAACGCAGTGAGATAGGGGTGCCCTGTGCGACGGCGGTGTTGTCTACTGAGAATGCTGCAATCACAGGTACTGGTACGGGACGCAGCAGGAGAAACAGACCGAACAAGCCCAACAACAGCACGCTAATCCCAATGCCAAGCGCGGCAAAAGCAATCCATCCTGAAAGCATGGGCTGTTCGGCGGAGTACCCGCGCACAGCAGCGAGAAAGTGTGCGGCGTCTTGCGACTGTGCCAGAATATCAAATGCGCGCACACGCGATGTGCCGACGAGTGGACGGTTTTTTGCTCTGACATCGCCTTGAACCAGCGCACGCTGTCCCGGCGAAAGGGTGATTTTTTGGGGTTGAAGATTATAGGAAAGGGCATTGTCCCTGTCGCGGGCGATAAAGGTCATCGTGAGGTTGCCGCTGCCCTGATTGTGGATATGCAAGCGGAATTTTTCGCCCGGCGGGATACGGTTTGACTCTAATGCCATGCCGAAACCGCTGTAGGCAAGCACGCGCACAAGAATGGTCGCTTCGAGAAGACCGTCTTCTCTATCCTTTTGCGAAATGATGACTTTGACGCTGTAATCGCCCGGCTGTGAATCACTGCGCCGCAGCGGTTTGAAATTAATCATCACTGGAACAGTTTCGTTCGGTTCAACCAACACTTCACGGCGCTCCACGCGCACCCATTCGTCGGGTATGCCTGTGACATCAATGCGGAAACGGCGCTGCTCGTTACTGGTGTTGGTAATGGAGACTTGTCCGGCAATGTGCGTTCCAGGGGTTACAGGCTGGTCGGGTGGCTGAACGTCAATGCGGAAGTCTTGCATATGCTTTTCGATACGCACCGTCTCGTCCATCATCGCCGTCATGGGCGAAGTCGGCGCTTCATCGGCGGCATGGAACAGGATACGCAGATGCCCAATTTGGATTTCTTCACCGCCTTGCAGCAAAGAAGGCTCATTGGCGTTGAGCTTGACACCATCTACATAGGTGCCGTTGACCGATTCAAGGTCGGTAATGAAGACTTTGCCCGTGTTGTCGTGTGTGATGCTGAAGTGGTAACGGGAGATGGTATCAGTTTCCAGCGCAATCACATTGCCTGTAGAACGCCCGACAGAAATATTGGGCGCTTCCATCGCAAAGGTCTTGAATGTACCGTCGGGCCAAAAAATGTCTAAACGACCATACGCCATAATGCGCGCTCCCGCTGACTGCTATGCACCCCCATAATTGTATGCGGGATAGGGCGCTATAGCAAAGACTTCGTGAGCATTTTGATGACCGAATATAACGACTCGTATATCTGCGCTGTATCACTTGTTGAGACACGCCATCTTAGGTCAACATTTTTACCTGTCGCAGCAGATTGTGAGTTCAATATGTCAACAGTATAGGCGGCTGGTTCGCTCGTCGGTTGGAAACCCGCACGTTCCAGCGCGCGTGCCGTCCACAATGCTGCTGCGCCGTTGCCGATCAAGCGAACTGAGGTCGTGACAGGTCTGCTGACACGGAATGAGCCTGTTAATAAGTCAAATTCCACGCCTTCACCGCGAAACGCCGCTTCAAACGCGCCGTTGAGCACCAGATCTTCCGGCGCGCCAACTTGTAACGTTCCACCAGTAGGCAGCAGCCATACACGGTCTGCGCTGCGCAGCGCAAGATCAAGGTCGTGTGTGGATAGCAGAATGGCACGCCCTGTCGTGTGGGCTAAGTCGCGCAGTGTACGCATGATCTCTACGCGGCGCGGCAGGTCGAGATAAGCGGTGGGTTCATCCAGCAGCATGACAGCAGGCTCCTGGGCAAGCGCGCGGGCAATCAACACTTTCTGGCGTTCGCCGTCGCTCAGTTCGTGAATATCGCGCTGCGCGAAATCTGCTGCGCCAACTGCCGCTAATGCCCAGTGAATTACTTCGTCGTCGTGTTCGGAGAGTTTGCCTGTCCAGTCGGTGTGTGGGTAGCGCCCCAAGCTGACGAGAGCGTAAGCCGTAAGTGTTCCTACGTCGACACGCTCAGTGAGGACGACGCTGAGACGTTTGGCGCGTTCACGGGCGTCGAGTTTGCTGATGTCATCTCCGCGCAGCAGCACTTGTCCAGCCAGCGGCGGCTGCATCCCTGCCAATGTGCGCAGCAGTGTCGATTTACCTGCGCCGTTGGGTCCGATGAGGCATACGATTTCGCCTGCCTGTAATTCGGCATTGAGGTGTGTGAGAATCGTTCGCTGTGGGTAGCCAATGGACAGCCCTTGAGCACTGAGAACAGTAGGGTCACTCATACACGAAAGTTGCGCTTACGCAAGATCACCCACGCGACAACTGGCGCACCCAACAGCGCCGTCACGGCGTTCAATGGCAGAACAATTTCATTCCCCGGCGTGCGTGCGACGAGATCAGCGGTTAAGGCACATAGCGCGCCCATCATCACACACGCGGGAATCAACAGGCGATGATCGGACGTGCGAAACAGTGTACGGCATAAGTGCGGCACGGCGACGCCTAAAAAGCCGATGGGTCCACAAAACGCTGTGACCGTACCCGCCAGCAGCGCTGAGCCTGCGATAATAGTGATACGCGCATAACGTATATTGACACCCATACTCCGCGCGTAGTCTTCGCCCAACAGCAGCGCGTTCAACGGCTTGGCGGTTGTCCATGAGAGCGCTAAACCGATCAACAAGCCAGGCGCGAGAATTGTCATTTGTTCCCACGTGACGCCGCCAAACGAGCCATAGCCCCAATTGATATAGGCTTGGATGCGTTCGGGGATGCTGAAGTACATCAACAGACTCACCAGCGCACCTGTTGCATAGCCGAACATCAACCCCAAGACCAACAGCGTTGTTGCACTCGCCACACGCCGCGCCACCAGCAGCACCAACGCCATAATCAGCGCCGCGCCAATGACTGCCGCCGCCGTCAGACTCAAGTCACCAATCAGCCCCAAACCTGCCAGCACCGCCGCGCCCGGCGTACCGACTGACAGCACAACCAACGCCACGCCGAGACTCGCGCCTGCGTTAATGCCCAATACGAAGGGGTCTGCTAAGGGGTTGCGAAACAGCGTTTGCATCTGTAAGCCGCTGACAGCTAGCGCCGCGCCCGCCAATACCGCCGTGAAGGCTTTCGGCAGGCGGAAGTCCATGATAATGGTACGCCACGATGCGCGCGCAGGTTCGCCTCCAAGCAATGTGGTCAACACCTCATTCAGTGGAATATTCACCGAGCCAAGTGCGACACTGAGCAGGAAGACGCTGACCAGCGCTACCGCCAACGCAATCCACGCCAGACGTAAAGTTCGCGGGCGAGAGTGTGCCGCTGGACGCTCTACACTGAGAGGCTGGGTTTTCTGAGTAACAGTCGTCATTGAAGCAGTCTTTTCATATGCAAAATTGTTGCCCCTCGCCGCTGGACATACGACAAGGGGCAAACAATCGTTTAGCCTAAACGTCGGTAATAGACCAACTCGTGATCGGGCAGTAGATCAGGATGGAAAATAGCAATCAGGTCGGCAAGGATGAGATCAGGATTTGCCAGCCCTGATTCATAATAATCTGCCCAACCGAACTCGTTAACTGCGGCATTATTGTTGTAGATATTGCCGCTTTGGAATGCAGCAAAATCTTCGTAGCGTGGGTCAGTGGCAAGCACATCATCGAGCGTGAACCAGAAGAGTTGATCGGGGTTCAGCCAAAAATCTGCTTCGAGCGCAACATCGTAGGCAGACTCAAAATCCAGCGGCAGCCCACCAGTAGTGGGGTCGTCAGCGTTGACGTAAGCCGCGCCCGCATCGCGCAAAAGCTGCGCGGCATAACTTGCGCCGCCTGCCATGTACCACGTATCGCCGT
>CALMZT010000689.1 GCA_937870805.1 uncultured Chloroflexota bacterium | reverse complement strand
GAGGCAGGGCTGGCGGAATTGGCTGAAGCGACGAGTGTCACAAAAACGATGCTGGCAGTTTTGGTCGCAGGCGGGCGGCGCTTAGGCGTCGTACAGGTCTCCAATCGGCTTGACGGCAGCGACTTCAACGATGGCGATGCGCGCTTGCTGATGATCTTCGCCGCGCAGATTGCCGCCATGATCGACAATACACGCTTGTATCTGGAACTCCAGCGCAGTGCTGAAACGGCTGACAGCTTGCGCCGTGTGGCGGAACTCGCGGGCGCGGTAGTCACGACGCAGGAGCCATTTACGCCTGTGCTTGCCGAAATCTCCAAACTCACCCGCAGCCCGATGGTGTACATCAATGTGCTTGACCAGCAAACGGGCAGCTTGATCGTCTATCCGCGCTGGATTTACGGCGCAGATCTTGATGAGCCGATTGTCCAGCAGTTGACGGACTCGCAATTTGGCTTCACGCCAGCCGTCTCACATCGTCCGCTGGTGGTCAATGACATTCGCAAAGACAGCTACGCACAAAAAATCTACATGAATGTCGCGTCCAAGATGGATATTGTGAGCGCGATTGTCGTGCCGCTGGTCGTCGGTGATCGCAGCCTGGGCGAACTCGGTATCGCCAATCGTTTCAACCCGCCGTACAGCAAGGACGATCTTGGTACACTCGTTACCGTCGCTTCGCAAATCGCGGCGTCGATTGACCGTTTGCGTATGTATGAGGCGACAGGTCAAAACCTCAACCGCCGCCTTGAAGAACTCGACGCGATTTCCAGCGTCAGTAACAAACTGACGGAAACCATTGAGCGCGATGTGGTGCTCGATACGGTGCGCAAGGAAGCCGCCCGTGCGACAGGGGCATCGGGCAGTACGGTTGTGCTGCTGGCACCCTCGAACCGTTGGGCTGATCCCGATGTGCCAGAGATGATTAAGCGCATGGGCGATGTGCTGGAGACCGAGCGCTTGTCCGATGTCGAAAGAGCCGCCATTAGTCACGGGGTCAGCACGGCGATGGTCACTGACTACGCCCGCAGTAAGATGACTCCCGCGCCGGAGGGTGTGCGCTCTGCGATTGCCGCGCCGTTCCAATATGGCGAACAGGTGGTCGGCGTCATTCACTTATATCACACCGAGCCAAATCATTTTGATGATCGTGCCGCCGCCTTCCTGATGACTCTGGCGTCAAAAGCCGCGCTGGCATATGCCAACGATGTGCGCGCCCAAACGCAAATGGACAGCAGCGCCCGCTTGAAACAGCGCGTCGATCAGTTGAACCAGATCTTCGAGTTAAGCCAGATGACGCATTCCAACGCCGATGCTGTCAGCGTCATGGAAGCGATGGCGTTCAGCATCCAGCGCAGCACGGGCTTTGAAGTCGCTGTGATGCTCATGGTCGATGAAGACGCAGGGGTATTGCGGCGTGTCGCGCAAGCCGGAATGCCGTTGGATGCTTTTGAAAACTCGCGCGGCGCAGTGATGACGCTGGAAAATTTGGATAAGCTGCTACAGCCGGAATATCTGGTGAGCGAGTCTTATTTCTTTCCCGTCAAAGATATACTCAAGTGGCATGTCGATGGCATGGACGCGCTCAGCACATCCTACGACGGCAGTCGCACATTGATTGTCTTCAGTCAGCAGGATTGGCATGAGGGTGATCGCCTGATCGTGCCCATCAGGGGTGCAAGCGGCAGTATTCTCGGCGTGATCTCGCTGGATAGACCGCTTAACAACCAGCGCCCTGATCGCACCACTGCCGAAGTCCTGGAAATTTTTGCGCATCAAGCCGCTGCCACCATCGAAAACACGCGCCTGTATTATGCCAGCGTGCGCGCGGGCGAACAGGAAGCGCGTCTGAACGAAATCATGGAAGCCGTCGCCAGCACGTTAGACATCAACGAAATCGTGTTGGCAGTGGCGCGCGGGGCGCTGCGTTTGCTGCCCTTCAGCCGCATGACCTTCGCCCTGTTAGAAGCCGATCAGCAGGCATTTGATTTACTGCGCGTGACCGTCAATCTCGATCACACGCTTTCCATCGCCACCGAACGCCGTGTAGACCTTGATCGCACAGCATTGGGGCATACGTTCAACACAGGGCAGGATTTCCTGTATCACGCGGGCGAGGACGATCAGGGTTTTGCCGATCTGCGCGGCTGGCAAAGCAAAGGTGAAAAGACGACGCTCATCCTGCCGCTGCTGACGGGTGGTGTGTGTTTGGGCGCGGCGCATCTCGGCGCTGATCTTGCCCGCGCGTATGGCTTCGATGAGTCTCGCCCGCTGCTCAAGCGTATGGCGAACCTCGCCGCTATCGCTGTGCAAAACGCGCGCCTGTTCAATCAAGCCGTTAACCTCCGCGCGCAAAACGAATCGGTCATCGAATCGATTCAACAGGGTATCGTCGTATTGGATAGTTCCGGGCGTATCGTCTCGGTCAACGATCACATGAAGCAGCTTTACGGCTGGGATGAAACCGCTATCCGCCGCGACCTGTTCTCCTACAGTATCGACCTCAGTTTCCTCGCGGACGATGTGCGCGAGGTGTTGGATACGGGCGAACCGCAGACCGACCTGCGCAAACAGGCTGTCGATATTGAAGGCAAGTCCACCATCCGTAACTTCTACATCTACCCGCTGCGTTCTGGCGATATGGTACGCGGCGCGGTGCTGCTGGTCGAAGACCTCTCGGAACGCACACGCCTGGAACGTGACATCGAAGTGCGCGCGAACCAGCTTGCCGTGCTCACCGAAGTCTCCAGCCGCATCACCGCCTCGTTAGATCGTGATGAAGTCATTTCGCTGGCGCTGGAAGAAATGGAAAAAGTCATCGCTTACGACACCATGTCGCTGTGGCGTCGCAGCGGCAGTTACATGGTGTTGGAAGGCATTCGCGGTGACGAAGAAAACGTTGTGCGCCCCGAAGAGATGCGTGTACGCCTTGCCGACAATGACCGCATGAACATCGTCGTTGACCAGCAGCGCGTCGTCTCCGTCAATCGCGGCGGGACAGGCATGTTGATACAACCGCTGCCCGGTGAAGGCGAAACCAAAAGCTGGATGGGTGTGCCGCTGGTCAGTCAGGGACACGTTATCGGCATGTTCATCCTGCACAAAAAAGAAGCCGACTTCTACGACACGCAGGCAGAGCAAGCCGCCTTCGCCTTCGCCAACCAGGTGGCTGTCGCACTGGCAAACGCTGATCTCTTCGAGCAGACCTTCGCCCGCACGAACGAACTGGGTATGCTCCTCGAAGCCGCACAAGCCACTTCACAGACTCTCGACATCAACGAAGTCTTCAACATCGTCGTTGACCTGATGCTCAACACGCTTGATATGGACGACTGCGCCATCATGACGTGGGACAAGATGAGCGACACGCTCGAAGTCCAGATCGACGTGAACCGCAGCGGCGACCCTGACCTGCTTGCCCCCACAGGCACGCGCTACGAGCTGTCGAAATACCCCGCGCGCCGCTTCGCCCTCAACGAAAAGCAGGTGGTCGTCATCCGCTACGACGATGACGGTGCAGACGCCAAAGAAGTCGAAGAACTGCGCCGCCACAACGGCAAGACGCGCATGTTGGTGCCGCTGGTCGTCCGTGATGAAGGGCGCGGTCTCATTCAGGTCGAGCAGCAGACAGCCGACAAACCGCTGACACAGCAGCAAATTCGTTTGGCGCGGGCGCTCGGTTCACAGGTCGCCGTCGCCATCGAAAACGCAAGGCTCTCAGCCGAAACCGCTGAGCGCTTTGAAGAACTCTACGTCATCAACGAATTGTCGCGCGCGATCTCGTCTGAGCTTGACCTCGACAAAGTAATCAAGGTCGTGCGTAATCAGGTACCTGCGCTGGTCAACGTCGAAGAACTGTATCTCGCGCTCTATGATCCTGAGACGCATGAGATCACCTTCCCGTTGGCGGTGTTCAGCGGCAAAGACATAAACATCGCGCCACGTCATTTGGGCGACGATGAAGTCTCATACATCATCCAGAAGAAGCAGATGCTCATCCTCGTGGAAGAACTCTTGAGCATCAGCGACATTCGCCGCAACATGGGCATCATCACCACTGAGGGCGAGATCAAGAGCTACATGGGCGTGCCGTTGATTTCTGGTAATCAGGTGATTGGCGTGCTGGCGGTGCGCGACTCCAAGAAATCGCGCGCGTTCGGCGTCAACGATCAGGGCATCTTGACGACAGTTGCGTCACAGTTGGGTGCTGCTATCCGTAACGCGCAGTTGTTCGAGCAGATCAATAACTTCGCGGCTGACCTCAACCGTTTGGTCGAAGCCCGCACGCGCGAACTCGAAGCCGAACGTGATCGCATCGACACACTGTACCAGATCACGTCTGAATTGGCGCGCACGCTGGACATGGATCGCGTGTTGGAGCGCGCGTTGGGCATGGTTGCGAAAGCCGTCGGCGCAGATGACGGCGTGATCTTGCTGCTAGACCCGATGACCGACCAGCTTTACAGCCGCGCGGTGTTGAACCTTGACAGCCTGATTGACGTGGGACGCGAAGACCGCATGATTCATCCGGCGGAGTCGGTAGGTGCATGGTTGATTGAAAACGATCACGAACTCGTGGTTGATGATCTTCACAACGCAGAATATTGGGACAGAAATCAACAAGGGCTGGAACAGTGGCGCAGTGCTCTCGCCGTGCTGCTGGAAACTGGCGAGGACATTCAAGGCGTCATCGTCTTCCTCAGCGAGAAGGTGGGGCAGTTTGATGAGCCGCAGTTGAAGCTGGCAGTTTCAGCCGCCAATCAGGTTGCAGCCGCCATCAACAACGCCGACTTGTACCAGCTTATCCGCGATCAGGCAGAACGTCTCGGCGCGCTGCTGCGCAGTGAGCAGGAAGAAGCGCAAAAGAGTACCGCTATTCTGGAAAGTATCGCGGACGGCGTGATGCTCACCGATGCCAACGGCGTCGTCGTGCTGTTCAATACGGCGGCGGAACGCATCCTTGAACTGCCGCGCGATCAGGTCTTAGGGCAGCCGCTGGCGACGCTCACAGGCTTGTACGGCGGCACGGGCAACGTTTGGGCGCGCTCCGTCGATGAATGGTCAGCGCATCCTGAGCGCTTGACGGCAGGACAGTTCATTGACGAGCGTTTGCAGCTTGGCGAACGTGTCGTCTCCGTCCACTTGTCGCCTGTGTACATCACCACGCCCAAGGGTTCGCAGTTTCTCGGTACAGTGTCGGTCTTCCGCGACATCACGAAGGAAGTCGAAGTTGACCGCGTAAAAAGTGAATTCATCGCCAACGTGTCGCACGAATTCCGCACGCCGATGACCAGCATCAAGGGCTTTGCCGATTTGCTGTTGATGGGCGCGGTAGGCGATATGGA
>CALMZT010000688.1 GCA_937870805.1 uncultured Chloroflexota bacterium | reverse complement strand
CCCTCCCAGATCACAGGCGGCGTGACGTTGACAGGCGGGTCGAAGGTCGCGGTAAAGACGCCGCTGGTTCCGATGGTTACAGTTTCGCGTCCGGCGAGCGTTGCATCGACGGGTGAGCCGCCGTTGGCATCCTGATACACCACTGCTTCAACGGGTGATCCGGCAACCGGAGTATCCACCGAGATGCTGATACTGCGCACGGTAGCTGGCAGTGTCACACCCAGTCGAGTAAGGTCAAAGCCATTTATAATCAGCGACGGTTCGCCTGAAATGAACCAAACCGAGTTGCCATTACCACTGTTGACGCTAACGTTCACGTCGACAGCACTGACGGAGAAAGTCGCTAACCAGAGCGCAAGCACCACCATAAGGACGATGGGGAGTGATTTTTTCGACATAAAAATCCCCTTGAACCAATGTAATTGAGCGCTGGTAATTGTAGGGGCAATCAGGACGATGGTCAAGAAATGGGCTTGCCCGGACTATCGAATCTCGTAGTTTTGTAGGGGATGACCAACGTATCGTCCCGTTTTGCGGCATTCGTTAAGCTCTAGATTGACGTATATGAGCCTGTGTATTTGCCCTGCCCAACAGAGCCATAAAAGTCATCACTCCCGCTTGTAAGGGGACGTAATGGGAGTATAATTCTGAACGATTTTGGTAATGAGGTGTTATGGAAGAGTTTGCTTTAGTCGGTGTTGTACTGATTTTGGGACTTGGCGCTTATTGGACAATGGTGCTTTTTCCGAAACAGCGCGATTTTCAGAAGCGACAGCGCTTTGCCCGTGAGCTGAGTGTCGGTGACGAAGTAATTACCTATGGTGGGATTATCGGAAAAGTCATTGACATTCGTGCGGAAGAAGGTATAGCATACGTCGAGATTGCCGATGGGGTGGTTATCCGGCTCATCACTGCGGCGCTGATGCAACCCTATGACCCCGAAGAAATTGCCCGCAACGCGCGTATCGGTATCGAGAAAGAAGCTGCACAACAGCGTTAGATTCTGATTGTGACGAAATCAGCCCATACCTGAAGAAAGGTGAGGTTCCTATGAGCCGACACTATCGTTGGCTTGTTTTTATTCTGCTCATTGCCGCTTTTTCCCTGTGGGTGAGCTTGCCAGATACACAGGGGTTACACATCGACTTCAACAATGATGGACAGCTCGATGTAAATTTTAATGTGCAGCAGAGCTTGGGGCTTGACCTGGTGGGCGGGCTGCGTGTACTGCTGCAAGCAGAGCTTCCCGCTGGCAGTTATACCGTTGAAGATCTACGCGAAACTGCTAATAACGTCAACCGTCGTGTGAACGCGCTCGGTTTGACGGAAGCGACGGTTCAGGTGCAAGGTAGCAGTCGTATTCTGGTTGAACTTCCCGGCGTGACGGATGCAGAGCAAGCGATCTCTACAATCCAACAAACCGCGCTGCTTGAATTTGTGGACTTTTCTGGTATTCCTAACGCCCTAGCCTTTGAAGGGCAGCGTATTCTCACGACGGAGCAGGTGTTATTAGACCAGCAGCGCGATGCTGCTGCGGCAGAAGATCCCAATGCTGCGCTGACACCTGAAGCCACAGAAACTGAAACCCCACGCGCCACGAATCCGCTGACAGGTCAGCCCTTTGTGACGGTAATGACAGGCGCAGGCTTGCAGGCAGCAGTTGCGCAGCTTGACGCTCAATCGGGATGGCACATTCAATTTGAACTCACGCCTGAGGGGGGTCCCATCTTCGGCTCGTATACAGGTTCGTACATTGGGCAGCCGATGGCGATTGTGCTGGATGGAGTAGTGCTCTCAGTACCGACGATTCAGGCACAGCTTGATACGGGCGGCGTCATCACGGGGAGTTTCACTGAGGAAGAAGCAAAGACGCTGGCGCTGCAACTGCGTTCCGGCGCGCTGCCCATTCCCTTGCGGGTCGAATCGACGGCAACTGTCGGCGCGACCCTCGGCCAGGAATCGGTAACGTTAAGCATCCGCGCCGGCATCATCGGTGTCATCGTGATCTTCCTCTTCATGATAATTAATTACCGTATTCCCGGCGTAGCCGCTTGCC
>CALMZT010000687.1 GCA_937870805.1 uncultured Chloroflexota bacterium | reverse complement strand
CGCCGCCGGATGGCGGAGGAGACGCTCGACATCTATGCGCCGCTCGCCGGGCGCATGGGCATGCACGAAATGCGCGAGGAGCTCGACGACCTGGCGTTTCGCGAGCTCTATCCGGAAGCCTACAAAGTGGTGAGCGCGCGGCTCGACGCGCTCGAAGAGCGCAGCCGGGTGGTGATTTCGGAAATCGAACGCCAGCTCAACACACTGGACAACACCGTGAGTCCCCTGCGCTACACGTTCATTGGCAAGCGTGCCAGCAATTTCTTTACACAGTACGACCAGTTCAGGGGGCAAATGTGGGGCTTGCGCGATGTCGTCAAAAACTTCGCCGGGTCACTCACTGAAAGCGGCAACAAGCTCAAGTCCGTTGACCGAGCATAGGGGAGTGTCCGATGTCATGGTTTGATTCGATCAGTGATATATTCGATAACTTTATAGAAGAAATCGGGAGTGTCTTTGCGTCCTGGCTGCCGCCTGCGCCCAGAGAGGGTGACATTAAGGTGCGCCCGGAGGAACTGACGCGCACAGCGGAACTCTGCTATCAGGTGGGCACGAATATCAACCGCACGCTTGACGAAGTTCACGGCATTATGACTGAGTTTTTCAACTCGGACGTGTTCGAGGGACAGCAGGCAGAGACAGTACGCGGCAATTACTCGCGTGCCAGTGAGAATCTGGATAAATTTCCGCAGATGATCGCGTGGTTCGGCGGCAAGCTGGAACAGGCTGCCATTGCCTTCACAGAAGCGGACAAAGACAACGTAACACTGGCTGTGGAAAAGATGATGTCGCAAACCGTCGTGGCGATGCTGCCGCCCAGTATGCAGGAAGGCTTTTTCGTTCGCCTGCAAAACGATCCCAACTTCTTACAGCAGGTGATCGCGCAGCTTGAAAGCACTAAGAAAAACAGTACCGACGATATTGTCCAGACAAGCTCCAGCGCGATTGGCGCGGTGATGTCGCTGTACGATATTTACGACATGTCTAAGAGTGGCGACGACATTGCCAGGATCGGCGGGGCTGCCGACGACGCCGCGAAAGCTGCAAAAGCCGGAACCAAACTCGCCAAAGCGATGGAAGTCGCTGGCGCGGCGATGACGGTGGGCATGTCCATCTATGATGCCATTACAGGCGAAGACCAATCGCCGGAGATGATCGCTGCCCAAATCACGAGTGGATTGGTGCAGGTCGCCATTGGTTACAACCCTGTCGGCGCGGCGATTCTCGCGGCAGATGGTCTCGTGCAGTTCGTGGGTCCGTATGTCGCCGATGTGATGCGTGATAACGCTGACTTCCTCTCAGGTGGCGGCATCGAGGCTGCGGACATTATCGCGGCTGCTGATAAATTCGATCAGGCGATTGAAGATATCAGCGTGGACGCGCGCCTTGACGGCACATTTAAGGCGCTCTACAGCGGTGATATTGTTGGCGTGTTCAGCGAAGCCGGGACGATGATCGGCGGTATCGTTGATTTTGTTGACTCTGGCACGCAGTTGGCAGGTTACGCAGTTGGCGGGTTGATTAACGAACTTATTCCGGGCGCAGGCGGACCTGTTGCAGCCATCGTGACGGGCGGCTTGCAGCTTGTCACGAACACTTTCACTGCGCCTTATCGCGCCATGACGTTCGCAATAGACTTGTTCACTGGCGATGCTCAGCTAGGCGATATCTTCAGCGGCGCGGGCAATTTCATCGGCAGCACACTGGATGCGATTGGACTGTCCGGCGCGGGCGATTGGGTGCGTGACATCAGCGGCTCGATTGCTTCAGGCGTGAATACCGCCGTCGATACCGTTGTAGACTTCGCGCAAGACGCCTGGAATGAAGCAAGCGGCGCGATTAGCGATGCGGCGGGCGAAGTCGGCGGATTCTTTGAAGATGTCGGCGAAGCCATCAGCGACGGTTGTTAAGGGAGAAACCTATATGTATGATCCGAACCAATCACTGGCTGAGGGCACGAGCCTGATCCTGAGCCTGAGTGTTGAAGAACTCACATTAATTGTTGGCGCGATGCACATTCCTGCCTTTCTCGGCTTTCGTCCGCCGTCACCGCTGCCCGTTGCGGCAGCACAAGCCGCTGAGCGCAGTATGCGTTTGCGTCGGTTGGCGGTGGTCACAGATGAGGGGAAGTTCACGGTTGATATTAATCTCGCGCGCCTGCTCTCAGTTTGTGCTGTCCCAAAGCATATGCTGATCGTTCAGCAGGATTTTGCGCGGGGTGAAGGCTATTTCGAGAAGCCCTATGAAGGCAAACCGATACCGCGCTTCCATTTCTTCTGCGCGCATGGCTTCGATATGGTGTATCACAATCGCGCAACGCCGGGAATGCACAGCTTTGCCACCCTCAGCAACCCGGAGATGGTCAAAGTCACGCTTGCCGCTGCTCTTCAGCTTCCCAACGTGGCGAACGTGCCGGATGCGCCAGATGCGATCTATCGGGTTGATCACGCTTCATTGCTCAACGCCGAGGCGTTATTTAAGACGGGCGGCGCGGACGCGGTCTATGATCGCATGATTAACGATTTGAATGCGCCACAATCATTGGCGCGCGCGCTGGCTTCACGCAAGAAGCATCTCGTCGGTGTCGTGTGGCGTGATGACTGGCAAGAACCGGGATATGCCTATGACGAAGACACTGTGCTGAACAGCAATGGTTTTATCGTCGTCCCTGCCGAAGAGGGCGGACTATGGGTGTATCACGTTGAAGGCAATAACCCGAAGATGGCGATTTTTGAAGCCGTAAACGGCGTGACACTGATTGACGAGATGGTAAACCGGCTGCATACCCAGATGGGCATCGCGTAGGGAGATGATATGACAGACCAACCAGACATTCGAGAAAAACTCGGTCTTGGCGACTCCGTATACTTACGGCTGACAGAAGACGAACTCGCGCTCGTGCTGGCGACAGCGCGCATTCCGCGCATCATGGGTTATGAAATCCCCAAAGACCTGCCGCCCGCCGCTCTTGAAGCCGCGCGGCATACACTGCGGGCACGCGGAGGCGCACAGCTTCGCGCCGACGGCACGCTGGCTATCAGCGAAGACATTGCCAACATGGTCGGCAAGGGCGCGCGCTGGGCGCGGCTGATTACGCTGGCGCTCAAGTTTGAAAATGGGCATGTGGAACGTCATTGGGTCTACAT
>CALMZT010000686.1 GCA_937870805.1 uncultured Chloroflexota bacterium | reverse complement strand
CATCTTTGAGTACAGATAACAGTTGATTTACGGATAGTTTCTCAACATCAGAGTTGACATCTAAGTACGCCCTAACCCGCTGTTTGACCCCTTCCGGCTGTCCGTTCGCTCTATATCCGTTTTGTCCGTTCGGAGCGGACAGCAGACGGGTATCGGACGGAGTTCCTTTCCCCAAATATCCTTTGACTTCGGAGAATGCCCGGTGACGCGCTTCCCGCTCGGTTACTCCCTGCTGCAAATACCGAACGAAGACTGCTCGATAGGTTACAGTGAATTCGACCTCTTGCCAGCGTTGCTCACGGTAGTCATTTCCACCTCGTCGCTCAAGGGCTAATGCTGCCAATCCATCCCCCGCGACTAACGCCCCAATAGGGATAATAAACGCTGACAATCCCGCCATAATGAGCGCTGCCTGACTGATTGCAGGCAACCCTCCGAATTGATCGCTAATTGCAGAAAATGAAAGACGCTCTAACCCTGTTGCCAAAACCACAGAACTAAATGAGCCTGCGCCATTGACCAACATTGCTGTCAAGAAAAGAAGGATTTCCAACGCCCATAATGTCCAGTGGAGTTGTTGCCGTTCACTAGCTGCAAGTCGTCGCCGAAATGCAGCGTAAAGTAACCCAAATTCAACACCAATAGGCGCAATCCATCCCCATCCGGGCGTCAGCTTATCAAATACACCTGCGGTATGAGGTGCGGATAGTCCGTACAGGACAAGGGCAACCAGCACAATCCAATATGGCACGCTCCCTGTCAATAACTCGCGGAAAGATCGACGTGGTGCTTCCTCTTTGAGCCAACGCTGCCGCTCCTTGCGATAAATCACTTCCATATCAAGTAACTCGCTCATAGAACGCCCTTATCGACTAAAAGACGTGTCCAGAAACAAGAATGGGTAAGGTCAGTTCATGGACAATACACTAGGATGATCTAATCTAAGCATTCCCTTCAATTTGTCTAACCATGCTACTTTGAGGTAGTGCGGGTAGTCAGAGGTGTGAGGAAGGTAGATGAGTTTGACCCTGTGATGCGTTTGATGAGTTGACGAATTGCTGGTGAATAGTTCTCGCGGCTTATTAACACTGTGTAGCCACTTCGGGCGCGAACCCCGTCGATCCCGCACGTGTATACGCTTGGCTCGACTGATATTTCAGTTGAGCCATTTAATTTATGTCCCAAAACCACGTGGTAATCTGCTTTTAGTGTCATCGCTACTACTTCCTCATCTTGCACGTAAACTCGCTCCACAATCAGAGCCACAAGCCGATGCTGCGCTTCTGGATCACCCTTGCACGCCTGCCAATGTGAGCCGAAATTTTCCAGCATATCGACGGCTCGTTCTAAATCATCATTAGAGATGGGTGTCAGTTGCTCAAGGTCTTGCTGTAATTTCACCCGTTTCTCTAAGTAGTCGTTCCTGTCGGTGATAAAACCTTGATCCCATCGGAAATCCATACGCTCAATCGCCGCGCGTATTTCTGCCAGTCGTTGGTCAAGACTTTCTTCTCCCAAGATTTCAGAGATGGAGAACTGCGATTGACCTTCGCCAAACGCGGTCTTCACACGGCGCTCGTAGAAAGTTATTCGCGTCCGCCGCTTCAGGTCATGCGGGCAATCCGCGACGCAGCGGGCTGTTTATGTGTCTACCTTCTCAGTCCAACGGGTGGTGTGGTACAGAATGATCGCTACAACATCCACATCTCAGTAGGCGATGAGGCACATGCGCTGTTCACTACACAATCAGCGACCAAAGTCTACCGGATGCCGGAGGGCTGCGCCGATCAGGTGATATGGATTGAAGTTGGACGTGATGCAGTATTTGAGTTTGTGCCCGACACAGTGATCCTATTCGCCGACGCCGAACTGCGCTAACACATCGAAGTCGTGCTGCATCCCGGTGCGTTAGCGGTTCTTTATGAGATTGTCATGCCGGGACGTTTGGCGCGCGGCGAACATCTGCGCTTTCGCCGCTACAGCAACCGCATCGTTGTGCGCGATGCCGCTGGATTAGTGCTCTATGACGCCGCCGACATCCAACCCGCCCGCGACGACCTAAACGCTATCGGCAGACTTGAAGGTTATCCCTGTTGGGGCAGCGCTTACATCGTCGGTGATTTAAAAGCGTGGAATATTGATGCGTTGAAATTTTGTCAAACACATCGGAGCTTATTGGAGCGGAGTGGGGCGGTAGGAGGCTTATCTTCGTTATATCGTGCAGGAATGTGCGTGCGTATGCTCAGCCAACGTCTTGAAACAATTTACGCGGCGTTCTTGGAACTGCGCGCTGTGTTACGCGCTCAGTACATGGGCTTGCCCGATGCCCCGCTGCGAAAGTAGAGAATTACCTGAATAGTGTTGCCAACTGTCTTGGGCTGACGAAGGCGAATATGATCCACAACGATTTTCTACCGAATATCACGGTGGATGCCGAGACTTACGAGGTGCGCGTAGATGGCGAGATCATCAACTGTAAAGCGGCGGTAGAACTGCCGATGGCGCAGCGCTATTTTCTGTTTTAGGCGGAGGGGTTCGGTTTGAATTGGTTTAGAAAGGCAAACACTTTGAAGTTTTGTACCGTGTGGGAGGTATTGAGTTCACGCAGCGGTACCTAGAACGAACATCAAATAAGTAGGCGAACGCCCATGCGAGAATTTTAGGTACGAGCAAATTCCGTAAAATGATACCAAAATGCGCGAGGACAAACATTGGGTAAAAATTGGCGCTTTTGGTTAGAAAAGGTTGGGAAATTCTAGCGAAGTGTTTTAAATCGATTGTGGCAGAAATACAAGAGAAGATTGAACCGCAAAGGCGCAAAGGTCGCAAAGGAAGGCAAGGGAAAATTGAATCACCGAGAGAAGAGGTAGACGGATGAGCGTGTTGAACCTCACCCAAAATCCCTCTCGCCTGCTGGAACCTGGCTGGTAGTGAGCATGTATGGCGTGCAGAGGCAACTTTACCCTGGCGTATTGGGGTGGGTCTCAAATCCACCTCGATGTGTTACTTCAGATTGTACTTACGGAGGAAGTTCTAATATCTGTTGAGAGAGCGCCTGACCCTTCTAACACCGCGAAAATACACTCCATAATCCTCGGAACCAAGTTTTGTAATTCTATGTAATAATTAAATGTAAGGATTTAATTATCTTTATGCTCTTTATATTAGATTGCCTTTATTCTATATATATTCTAGTTAACGCATCCCATTGTAGAGGTCATTAAGTTTGTTATGTCATTTGCAGACGAAATCCGCGCACATTATCCAGAAGGGCTAACGGGCATCTTTGCTATCGGTGGCACACGTACTACCTACATCCTGAGCGAAAACCGTCAGCAAACTGATCCCGGTAGAATCGAAGACTTTGCGGCGCACGGCGCATACTTGCAGCATAAATATGCCGAGTTTATTCGCACATTCTTCGAGCTAGGCGGGCAGAATATGATTATTACTGCTTCGTCATTTCGTGGTTTTCACGAACGTGGCGGCGAATACGCTGAACTGGTCGCGAAAGAGCTTTTGCGGCTTATCAACGATGATTTCCAGACATTTTATCGTGAGAATAACATTGACCCACATTTTGTAGGTGTTGACACTTTGCTGCATTTGCCCGAAGACTCTGCGGCGTATCGCATGGCGCAGCAACTGGTCAATTTCCAGAAGGAGTGGAATTACACGGATGGGCACTACAGACTGATCTGGGAAATTGCATCTATTCCCCTGTATTCGCTATGGCAGTGCTTCCAACAAATGAGTCCAGAGGAACGAACGCTGCTGGACGCGGAAATCGCCAAACTAGACCAGCTGGAAGATGTTTATCATCTGCTATACCGCTATTTTGCACGAGCATTGTACGGCATCGACATCCCAACGCCCCATCTTTACGTCGGCACGAATAAGTCTGGAGACTTAAAGTGGCGTTCACCGCTGCCGATTGCGCTGACAGGTGGCGAGTATATGCGAATGTTTTAC
>CALMZT010000685.1 GCA_937870805.1 uncultured Chloroflexota bacterium | reverse complement strand
TGCCCATATTGACCCACATGAAGAAGTCCCAAGGCTTAGTTTTGAGGCAGTGCTGCACCACCTTGAACTGGATTTCGGTCATGTCGTAAATGCGCTGCAACAGTCCACGCTTGTCATCGGTGCGAAAGTCCTTCACGTCAAAGGCGTAGTTTGGCGCAAGGTTCAGCACTTCACCTTTCAGAATTGCAGGATAGGTGAAAGCGCTTTCGGTGCTGGGTGTCAGGAAGTCGCTGATGAGATGCCCGTTAAGAGGGCGCACAGGATAAGTTTGCGGCACACCGATGACTACTGACTGCTTCCCTGCTTCGCCAACGTAATCCCATATCCGCTTGACTTTGATCGCTGCGCCGTCTGAGGTCACCATTTTGCGATTGGAGTGATCGGGACGGTTGCGGAAGCCGTAGACGCCAATGACGCCGGGGTCACGGCTGCTCAACATGCTTGCCCACGCTGGAACTGTGATGCATGGGATAGACGATTCGAGTTCGCCCCATGTGCCTTCGCTGGCGAGTTTGGACATGACTGGCAAATCGGCTTTGAACTGATCGAAGACAAGCTGAGGGGCAGCGCAATCCAGCCCCAAAACGACGACGCGATTGGGCTTCTTGCGCCGCGAAAATAGGCTTACCATACAATTCCTTTAGTCGGCTGCCGCCATCAATAAAAAAGCGTTGGCAGGACGTGAACGTACAGCCGCCGCCACCCGGGCAAGAATGGGTATGTTGTGGCGGCAAGCCTACGTGTCATTAACGTAAATGGCGGCAAAATTAACAACCTGTGGCAACTCTTAAACAAATGGATAATCATTCATGGAGTATAGCAGAAAAACAAATGCATTTGAGTTTCGATTGACACTTTAATGCGAGATGTAATTTTGAGAGTAGGAGTCAAATCACAGGCAGCGAGGAGTTGGTTCAAGCTCTAATGTGCCGCTGACAGCATTACAGTGGAATGTAACAACACGACGAACAAATTCTGCTCCGGCGACAGCGATATATTGCCCGTGTCCTGCGCCTTCTACAACCCACAATTCAACCTGTGCGCCGCCTGCTGCCGCTGCATCCCGCAAGCGGGGCGCATCTGCAATCCCGCCATCGTATGAACCGTAAATCAACAGCACAGGACGTTCGCCGATGTTGGCGACGGTAATGATAGGACTTAAAACGCTAAGATCTTCGTTAATAACAAGGCGATAGGTAATGCCGGCTGCCCATAGGAACAAAGCGTCAAAATAAGTTTTCGGTTGATGTATTCCCAGCGCTTGCGGCATATCTACGTAGTTGCCTTCTGCCGACACACCGCGAATTTGCGGCATACGCGCCGCTGCCATCAAACTTGTTGCGCCTGCTGATGAGAATCCATGCAGTGTAACCCGTGTACCGTCCACATCGCCGCGTGTGAGCAAGTAATCATAAGCCGCTTCCACGTCTTCAACTTCGACATAGCCCATCGAGGTGCGCCCATAACTCGTGCAAACGCGCCCGTTAAGCGTGAGAACATTGAATCCTGCACGATTAAAGATTGCTGCGTAGTGCAAATCACCGCCTCGTCCGTTGCCATAAGCGGGCGGAATAATGACCGTCGCGCCATTTGTACCGGGCATAAAATAGCCCTGCTGTGTTACACCGCGCGTGGAATTGAACGTGATTTCCTCGTAGGTCATGCCGAACTGGGCAGGGTTGGCACCAGGGTTGCAAAAGGGATGGGTGAGTCCCCACATACTAACCGCGCCCAGGACGATTGGCAATAGAATGAGTGCCGCCACCAGGGCGACGACAAACAAGCGTGTCAGCCGAAGCCAGTAGCGGCGATTGCGCATTAGTTAGAGGCAGGGTTCATGCGACTGCCAATGGCAACGAGAATGATACTGACACCGTAGAGTGTCATCAGTGGTGCCATCACCAGGAACATGTTCACAGGGTCAACCGTCGGTGTAATGATGGCGGCTGCGCCTGCTGCGCCGACCACGGCGAATCGCCAGTTGCGAATGAGCGCGCCGGGCGTGACAAAACCTAAGAGTGAGATGACGAAAAACACCAGCGGCGTTTGAAAGGCGACACCCATCCAAAAGATGAGCGTCGTCACGAAGCCGAGATATAGTTCTGCTGTCCACTCGGATACAAAGATGTCTGACTGGAAATTTTGTAGAAAATCCAGCGCAGGGGGAATAAGTATAAACCACGCGAAAACCACGCCCAGCAGGAACAACCCGAACACGGCAGGCAGTGACATCACTATAAACCGTTTTTCTTTGCTGGTTAGCCCGGGTAGGATAAACATCATCAATTGATACGTAATCATAGGTATGGCTAGGATGCCGCCGAGCATCAGTGCTACACGGAAAAATTCAACTACTGCCTCAGTGGGACCCAGCACTTGAAAACGCTGTCCATAAGGGGCTTGCAGGAACACCATCACTTTGTCGGCGAACAGAAAGCCAATTACCGTGCCGACCAGCAGCGCCAGTGCCGCTTTAACCAGGCGATCACGCAGTTCTTCGATGTGTTCGAGCAGCGACATTTGCGCGCCGATGACTTCTTCCGGCTCATCATTTTTAGGCGGTGGGGGAGTCTTTACACGCTGCATCTCTAATTCTCCGTTTTCCCTGTACCTGACCACGTGCCGAAGCCGCTGTCGTTGTCTTGCTGTGTTGGACTGTCGGCAGGGGGCGTACCGTTTGTACCGTTGGTATTGGTGATGTTTTTGAGTGGCGCTTTTAAGGTGGAGTTGACTTCGCCCATTGTTTCTTCGATGGGTTGTGTGATGGGCTTAATCGCTCTGTTCACCTGCTGGCGAATCGCAGCGCGACTCGTGGGCAGTTCTTTAGGGATTTCGATATCTAAGCCTGCATTCTGGAATTCCTTTTGAACGAGCTTCATCGTTTCTGCCCACATTGCCCGGAATTTTGCCAGGTAAACGCCCAGCACGTAAGCCCACTGGATCATGCGTTTTGGTCCGGCAACGACCAACGCGATGAGCAGAAACGCGATCAGTTCCCAGCCACCAATCCCAAAGAAGTTCATGATTTTTTATCCTCATCTGGCTCATTGTCCAGCATTTGGCGCAGGCTTTCCTCATTGTCTGCCAGTGTACCCAAGACGCCGTTGATAAAGCGATGTGTGTTTTCTGCACCAAACAACTTTGCCAATTCTACCGCCTCGTCAATGGCGACACCGACGGGCACTTTGCTGGCAATCCCGAATTCATAAATCGCCATCCGCAGAATGTTGCGGTCAATAATCGCCACCTGTTCCAATGGAAACTCTGGCGCGTAGTGACGAATGACTCTATCCAACCGCACTTGATTTGTCATGACGCCTGTTACCAATTCACCGAGATAGCTGCGTACTTTGCGCGTCGCATCTTTGTTGGCTTGGAGATGACGTGCGATCACTTCTCCTGCACCATGATGCGCGCTATCTACTTCATA
>CALMZT010000684.1 GCA_937870805.1 uncultured Chloroflexota bacterium | reverse complement strand
GATTCGGCGTGTGACCGCCGGCAACCTGGAACTGCAAGTGCCTGTCAGTGGTCCGCCTGAAGTGCGCGCGGTTGCCGAAGGCGTGAACCGCATGAGCGCGGAAGTCTTGATCGCGCAGAAAGCTCAGCGCGACTTTTTAGCCAACGTCTCGCATGATCTGAAAACGCCGCTAACGTCGATACAGGGCTTTTCACAAGCCATCATGGACGGCGCGGCGCGCGACCCCAGGCACGCCGCCTCGATCATCCACGACGAAGCTGAGCGCATGAACCGCATGGTGGTCGAACTCACCGACCTGGCACGGATCCAGGCGGGAATGCTGTCGATGAAGTCTGCCTCGCTGGACATCAGCCAGATCACTTCAGCGGTGGCACAGCGCCTTTCAGTCGTCGCTCAACAAAAGGGTGTAATCTTAAATGTTGATACGCCTGCGATGCCGCCGATTGCCGGTGACGGAGATCGGCTGGCACAGGTGTTGAACAATCTCATTGGCAACGCCATCAAATACACACCAGCGGGCGGCAGCGTGTACGTCAATACGCGCGTCAATCTGGCGGTCAACGGCGTAGAAGTTGTCGTGCGCGATACAGGGGTGGGTATTCCACCGGAAGATTTACCGCGCGTCTTCGAGCGTTTCTATCAGGTAGACAAAGTGCGCGGTCCCGAACGTGGCACAGGCTTGGGCTTGGCGATCACGCGCGAAATCGTGGAAGCCCATGGCGGGCGTATCAGCGTCGCCAGCGAGGGCGAAGGGAAGGGCACAACGTTTACGGTGTGGCTGCCATCGCCGCAGCTTTCAACGGTCTTGAGCAAACGGCGTGGATAAGGACACTTTAAGGCTTGTCCGAAATGAATAACTCGCCTTACGCAACCGTTCGCTGTTGTGGACGCTAGCAGTTCAAAACTGCCCGCTCTGTGATTTGGAAACCCGTGAACGGGTTGGGTGCTGCGGTTTTTCAACCTCTTCAGAGGTTTACCAATCTCTACTAGCTCTGGGTTTTGAACCCAGAGCGGTCAACTGCGTAACGTCAGTTAGAAACCCATGATGCAGTTTAACGATTAAAGGCGGAGTCTGTAGGGGCGCACCTGCGTGTGCGCCCGCTGGTGGGCAGACACATTGGTCTGCCCCTACAATTCCGCATACGCCGTATTAAATAGTTAAAGAGCAGCACGGGTTGGGGCTGCGATGTTTCAACCTCTTGAGAGGTTTACCAATCTCTACTAGCTCTGGGTTTTGAACCCGGAGTGGGTAACTTACGCACCCTGAACCTGTGAACAAGGGGTTTAAACCCCTTGTTCGAGCGAAGCCCCGCGTAACATCAGTGCTTAAAATCGAGCGTTTGCCCCTCTTTCGCAGCAGAGGGGCTTTCTTACCCCCATCAAACACAACCGTGCTACACTCTCCCCTATTGTCTCATTCCAACTGGAGAGTTTATGACTAACAACCCCAACCCACCGTCCACGCCGCCTGCCCAGCAGCGTCCCGGCACGATGCGCCTTGAAGTGCCCGCCAACCTCAACATGACCTACGCCAACGCCGCCGTCATCACGCAAACGCACAGCGAAATCATCATCGACTTCGTACAAGTCATGCCCAACGACAATCGTGCCCGCGTGCAATCGCGCATCGCCTTCACGCCCGCCAACGCCAAGCTCCTGCTGCAAGCCCTGCAAACCAACTTGCAGCTTTTTGAGCAGAAACACGGCGAAATCAGTCTGCCGCCGAAACCCGTCACGCTTGCCGATCAGCTTTTCGGCGCGATCAAAACCACCGACGACGAACCCCAGCAGCCATCGTCATGAACGATCAATACGAAAAAATCACCGAAACCGTGCGTGCTGCCTTCGCCGCTAAAAACGCAGCGCGTGATATGGCGCTCAGCCGTTCGCGCGAACTCATTCGCCAGTGTTCCGAGTGCATCCGTGCGGTGCATCGCCAGGAGTGGGAGGCGGCAGAAGCGCGGCTCGAAATCCTGCGCACGGCGGCGGCTGAACTGCGGGCTGTCGTCGCCAGCCATCCAGATTTGTACCACAGCGGCTACACGCAGGACGCGCTCAAAGAGGTCGTCGAAGCCTTTGCGACGTATGCCATTATCCGCGAGCGTCCGCTGCCGACGATGGACGAACTGCACGTCGAGGCGGCGGCGTACATCAATGGGCTTGCTGAGGCGGCGACTGAACTGCGGCGGTTTATCCTCGACATTTTGCGGCGCGAAGACCCGCACAGTGCTGAGGCTGAACGGCTGCTGGACTGGATGGACGCGATCTACGACAGCCTCGTGACGTTCGATTTTCCCGATGCGATTACGGGAGATTTGCGGCGGCGGACGGATACGGTGCGCGGTGTGCTGGAACGGACGCGCGGCGACCTGACCAATTCGCTACGCCAGCAGCGGCTGCAAGAAGCGTTGGCGCGCTTTGAGGAAAAAGTGCTGGGCAAAGACGGTTAGAAGCGGTTGGAAATCGCAAACATCTGAAGCGATGTGCCGAGTGGAGCTTATGAAGTTCAAACCGTGAGATGTGGGGTGGTACATTATGCGGGCACTGAATGCCCATGAGAGACATTTAGGCAGGTGCAGTGAAACGCATTTACAGGCAGGGGTGGTAAACTCACGCAGGCGCTGATGAAATGTCGCTTTGACACGCGCCTGAAACAGGGTGATCGATACACGCGAAAGTTAGAAAAGGTTGGAATTTTCTAGCGATTGCTACTCGTAGAGTGATGCACTTGTCAACAAAGCTGTAAGGTTGCGGACTATACTAATGGAGAAATCAATTAGACTGCGAACAATGGGCTTAAGCCCATTGTTGAGGTAAATCATTCGTGTTCGTTTTGATTTTTCCATAAGCACGGTATAATCCATGTATTAGAGTTATATTCAGCAAACTATGTCTCTATGAATCATGTTGACCTCACAGGTCAGACAGTAGGTCATTACGAACTGCGCCAACTTCTCGGTGAGGGAGGGATGGGAGTAGTTTATCGTGCTTGGGACGGTAGTCTAGAGCGCGAGGTCGCTTTCAAAGTCCTGATGACGGGCTTTGATATTCGTGAAGAGTATGTCAGACGCTTCAAGCGCGAAGCAAAAACCGCCGCATCTCTTGAGCACTCTCACATTGTTCCAATTTATGCTTACGGTACACACGACATTGGCAACCTGAAAATCAGCTATGTGGTCATGCGATTGCTAACGGGCGGTTCACTGTCAGATCGGCTTCATCGTAGTTATGAACAAGGCGAACCTTTTCCATCCCCAGCAGAAACCGCTGAAATTATCAGACACGTTGCCACTGCGCTCGACTATGCTCACAGCAGAGGCATTATTCATCGTGATATTAAGCCATCAAATGTGATTAGGACTTACGCAGTTGGGTTCACGAACAAGGGGTTTAAACCCCTTGTTCAAGCACAAATCGCGGTTCAACTGCG
>CALMZT010000683.1 GCA_937870805.1 uncultured Chloroflexota bacterium | reverse complement strand
TATTGGCATGATCTCAAGATATTTGAAAAATCATGGCTGTTGTTTGAACTCACCGAAAAGTCTCTGAAAATATGATTATTGAGATGTGCAAAGTCGAGATAAGAACCTGTTTGAAAATTCAATTTTGAACCGCCAAGACGCCGTCGTTGAGTACAACGCAACGCCAAGTAAGAAAGAGAAATTGAACCGCCGAGACACCGAGAGCACCGAGAAAAGAGGTGAAACCCTCCTTCGGTAAACATTGCATCTTGGATTATCAAACAGCTTCTAAAGGGTGTACACACGGGTGCGCCCCTACCTGCTGATACGCAAGCCCAGGCGTTTGAAGGCAGCAATCAAGCCGCTTTGCAGATCGCGCAGCGTTTCGAGTTTGCTCCAATCAATGCCGAGATCGACAATGGTTTCGGCAACGGCGTCGGAAATGCCTGTGATGACGGTGTGCGCGCCTTTGAGCTGCGCCGCCTGTATCGTGCGGTTCAGGTGGTCAGCAACGCCGCTGTCCACGACGGGCACGCCTGTAATGTCGATGATGACGATGCTGGCGCGGTGGTCGGTGATGCCGCGCAGTAAGGCGCGTGTGATCTCCTGCGCGCGTGACGTGTCGATGCTGCCGACCAAGGGCATGATAATGATCTGGTCGATGATCGGGATGATGGGTGTCGATAATTCCAACATGGCTTGCTTCTGCGCATCAAGAAACTGTTGCAGCAGGCGCTCACGTTCATCTTCAAAGTCCTTTTGCGAAGTGACATCCTGCATAATGCCTAGAATTTCCTTGACGCGACCATCCTCTGTGCGCGTGAACACGGACATGCGATCATGCATCCAGCGCCATTGACCGCTGACGCGGCGCACGCGATGTTCGACTTCAATAATTTCGTTATCGGCGGCACGCTGGACTTTCTCTAAGGCGTCGAGGACTTTGGGGTAATCTTCGGGATGTTCCAGCTTCACCGTGATCTGGTTGCCCATGTCGATGATTTCCTGCGCGCTGTAACCCAGCACGAGTCCCAGTTCGGCGCTGGTGTAGACGCTGCGCCCCAGAATCACATCGTAAACATATACGAGATCGCCGATGGATTTGAAGGCGCGTTCAAATAAATGTTCCTGAAAGGTTTTTTCGGTGGAACGATGATTTTGCTGGGTGCTGGTCGTTTGCGTCATCGGCTTGCCCCTGATTATTTCATTGTGCATTGCTCCATTTTAGAACAAAGATCGGAGCGGGAAGCGTTAAGTATTGAATGGGTTTGGAATAGGTTAGAGAAGTCGCCGCTAGGGGTTCAAAACCCCTAGCTAGCGGAAAAACTGGAAGCCCACTAAAGGGGCTGGAAAGACCACAACAGCTCAACAAACTCATGGCAACTGAGCTTTTGTCCAGAAATACGCCAGACATCAAAAGCCTGCTCATGACGCCATCACAGCGGCGTATTCTTCGTAGCCGTTGTGATGCTTGACCAGTTCGCCGCTGCGCAGTTCCCATACTTCGCCGCCAAAGTGCTGCATAAAGCGGCGGTCATGTGAAGCGGCGATGATGGGTCCGGGAAAGTTTTTGAGCGCTTCTTCCAGCGACTCCAGAATGTCGAAGCTGACGTAGTTCGTCGGCTCGTCCAAAATCAACAGGTTCGCGCCGCCCGCGATCAACCGCCCGATTTGCAGCTTGCGAAGCTGCCCGCTGCTCAAGGCGCTGACTTTCCTGTCGAACTCCTCGTAACGGAACAAGCCCGCGCTCAGCAGAATGGTTTTCAACTGCTGTTCATGCCCATCCAGTCCTTCAGCGTAAGCCTCGAAGACCGATTGCGAGGGGTTGAGCGTGCGCTGCTCCTGATCGAGGTAGCCGATTTTGACAGCGGGGTGAAAATACACTTCGCCTGTGTCGGGCTGTTCATCAGCGACGAGAATCTTCAGCAGCGTTGATTTGCCTGTGCCATTCGCGCCCGCCAGTACGATACGGCTGCGCAATCCCAGCGTGAAGCTGATGTCACGCAGCACGCAGCGCTCGCCAAAGGATTTGCTGACGCCTGAGACCAGCAGTGGATACTTGCCCTTGAGCGCTTGTGGGTCAAAGTCTGGCTCGAAGCGCATTTGCTCCGGCGGGCGCGGGATGGGATCGGCTTCGATGCGGTTGAGGCGTTCCTCTGCGTTGCGCACGAGACGCGACATGATGGCATCAGCACGACCTTTGAAAAAGCCTTTAGCGAACTTATCGTTGCCGACTTTCTGCGTGGCATGGTGCTTGGTGGCGTTGCGTGCCTCGACTTTGATCTGGTGGCGCAGGTCGATGATTTCCTCCTGCTGCGCGGCGAAGTCGGCTTCCCATTTGCGGCGTTCGCGGATTTTCGCCTCGTGATAGCTGTCGTAGTTGCCGCTGTAACGCCTGGCGCTGCGCGTGTGCTCGTCAATTTCGACGATAGCGTTGACCGTGTGGTTCAGGAATTGGCGGTCATGCGAGACGATGAGGATGCCGCCGCGATAACGCTGCAAGTAAGTTTCCAGCCACGCCATTGTGGCGAAATCGAGATGGTTCGTTGGCTCGTCCAGCAGCAGCACATCGGGCGATTGCAGCAGAAGCATCGCAAGCCCCATGCGTGATTTCTCGCCGCCGCTGAGCGTGGCGAACAGCCGATCACGGGCGATGTGACCGATACGTAAGCCATTGAGCACCTCATCGACGCGATAGCCGATTTCGTAGCCGCCGTAACGCTCAAACTGATCGGTGACTTCGGCATACAGGTTCATCAGGTCTGCCATTGATTGCTGTGGATTGGCTGTGCCCATTTGCGCTTCTAATTCACGCATCTGCGCTTCCAGCCGCCCCAGTTTTTCCAATGAGGCGTCAATCATTTGCTGCAAGGTTTTGTCATCGTAGCCCGTGATGACCTGCGCCAGATAACCGACTTGCATTCCATTGGATAACTGCATATCGCCGCTGTCGGCTTCGATTTCACCCATGATGATTTTGAGCAGCGTGGATTTGCCGACGCCGTTTGCGCCGACCAAACCGACGCGCTGCCCTGCCCCAAGCGTGAGCGAGACGTTGTTGAGGACTTGGACGACGCCGTAGGATTTGCAGATGTCATAGACGGAAAGAAACATGGTGGTGTCCTTTTGTAGCTGTTAGTCGTTAGCTATTAGTCCTTAGCTAAAAGTCAGTGACTAACGACTATTGACTGAGTGTGAAAAAGGTAGCGCGGCGTAGGAATCACAAAACGCCGCACGAGGACACCCGGCAGCTATGCTGTTATGAAGCGTGAATCAATTGTGGGAATGCAGTTCAGACATGCAGCACATCAATGGGAATCCGTAAGGGTTTACAGAAGGTTGCTGTCAGTCGTCATGTCTAACCTTTCAGAAAGTGGACGGAGAGTTCGGGAAAAACCTGTCAGTGAGGTTTTTGCCGTAACTGTGTTTATTTTATGTACAATGACGGAGTGTGTCAAGCGGATTGGACTAGGTGATGGAACGCTTCCCGACATGGCGCGTGTGGCGGCTGATTCATGGTCATATGACGCTGGATATGTTTCAGATGCTGCGGCGTGCGCTGCGCGTGAAACAGGTGGCAGGCGGCGTGTCGTACTTAAGCAACGTCTGGGCATGGGTCATTATCAGCTTCCTCACGACCATCAATATCAGCATGGGCAATTTTTATCTGGTGTATTCATCCTTCAGCCTGAGTGTTCTGCGCACTACTCCGTTTACATCGCTCAGCTTCATGATTTATGTCCTCATTACTATCGTGTGCCTGCGCTACGCGGTGCGCCTGACCAACGCCATCGCCCTACAGCGCGAGATCGGCAACTATGAACTGTTCGCGCTGCTGCCCGCTGGCGAGTTCACTAATGTGATGAACATCGCACGCGCGCACCGTCATCCGCTGCAAGGCAAGCTGATGGGCGTCGGGTCGGCGCTGGCATTGGCGGCGCTGGTGTGGGCGGTGACCGTGTGGTATCCCCTGAGCCTGAACCCAACCCTGATCGGCTTGAATAGAGTGGCGTACTTTGCGCTGCCTGTGCTCGTGCGCGGGATGGCGAGTTTCGTGGATTATTTGCAAGCGTTCGTAGCGGCGACGTTGATTGCGATTCTGGCAAGCCAGCGGCAAAAACGCGGCGAACCCCAACTATGGACGATTGGCGGTTTCGTGGCGCTGCAAATCCTGTTATACGTCATCGTCGGCGGCTTGGGCGCGCAGTTGGTAGCACAGGTGCTTTACAACTCCAATTCGCTGACCAGTACCATGTTTCTGTTCCTTTCGCCTACGTTGTTGCTGGCGCAAAGTGTCGTGCTCATCGCCGTGCGCGAAGCCATCAACTTCGGGCTGTGGAGGCTGGTCAAGCGGCAGTTGGGATGAGAGTCATCAGTTGTCAGTTGACAGTTTTCAGTCAAATTCAGCAGCAGCTTGCTTTTGTCCGCTTGCCAATCGTACAGCCGATTGACTGCCCAAAAGTACGGTTACAAGCGGCGCTGCGGCGTGTAACATGGTAGGCTGAATTCGTTACGACAAAGGAATAACCCTATGCCCAATTTCATTTGCGTGACCTGTGGCGTCCAATATCCCGAAAGCGAGACGCCACCCGCGTACTGCCCCATTTGCGAAGACGAACGCCAGTATGTGAACCCGGCTGGACAGCAATGGACGACACTAGAAGACCTGCGGCGTGAGCATCAAAACATCATTACCGAAGTCGAGCCGGGATTGCACAGCATCAGGAGTGAGCCGCGCGTTGCCATTGGACAGTCGGCGCATCTGGTGAAGACACCTAACGGTAACGTGTTATGGGACTGCATCACCCTGCTTGACGACGCGACGATAGAGGCGTTGAACAAGTTGGGCGGCATCAATGCGATTGCGATTTCGCATCCCCATTTCTACAGCACAGTGGTGGAATGGAGCCGTGCCTTTGGCAACATTCCTGTGTATCTGCACGCCGCAGATCGCCAGCATATGCAGCGTCCCGATCCGGTGATCGTGTTTTGGGAAGGCGAAACGCGCAAGCTCCTTGATGATGTCACGATCATTCGCTGTGGCGGACATTTTGAAGGGTCGAGCGTGCTGCATTGGGCGGGCGGCGCAGAGGGCAAAGGGGTGATCCTAACCGGCGATACGGTGGATGTCGTCGCTGATCAGCGCTACGTCACGTTCATGCGCAGCTTTCCCAACTACATTCCCCTGAATGCATCGACGGTGCGCAAGATTGTGCAGGCGTTAGAACCCTTTGACTTTGAGCGCATCTATGAGTCGTTTGGGAATGTGGTTAAGCCTGATGGCAAAGCCGCTGTGCAGCGTTCGGCGGAACGGTACATCAAGGCGATCAGCGAGTGATGAGTTGAAAGTGGAAAGATAAAAATGATTAGAAGTTACGCAGTTGGGTTCACAAGGGGTTTAAACCCCTTGTTCAGGCACCAATCGCGGTTCAACTGCGTAAGTTCTAAGTGATGTTGGCGTGAAGTGACTTAGAGATTACATCCAGCAATGACGCTTTTCAAATACGCAATGAGTTAGAATACTTCTGAAAAGGGGTATTCATGGCAAGCATCGGTGAGGTCGTTCACAAGTACATCGTCGGTGGGCTGCAACTGCGCTGTCCTTCATGCGAACAAGGCGCGATGTTCGACGGTTTCACGATGCGCGAGAAGTGCCCCATGTGCGGCGTGCGCTTTGAACGACGTTCGGGCGAATCGGTGGGCGGCGTGATGATTAACCTCGTCGTGGTGGAGCTGCTGTTCGTGGTGGGCTTTTTCACCGTCGATGCGATCACCGATATTCCGCCGATGTATCAACTCCCCTTCTGGCTGCCCTTCTCGATTCTGTTCCCCATCCTGTTTTATCGCAGTTCGCGCGGGCTGTGGGTGACGATGACCTATCTCAATGGTGATCTGTCGAAAGACCCTGACGAGACCCCGCCGGAAGTTGAGTAGGTTGCTTCGTTCGCTTATCGTATTTTCGCTTTACCTTGAGCTTGAAGTTGAAAAACGCAGGTCTTTGACAGGACGATTGAGTATAACGCCTGATACTTACCTTTGACGAATTTTTTCAGGAAAAATTCAACAAACCTTCACTGTAATTCCATGTAATGTTGAGCTTATAATAGATGATAGGGAAAGCAGCAGTAGAATCATTTCAGGTTTATCGGCTACTGCTCTATAGAGCAACATGTCGCTTCGGCAAAAAACGCTTCTCATTATCGGTCTGGCGATTATCAGCCTGTTCCTGATGTTGATTCTTTTCTCGCAAATGGTTTTGTTGCAGAGCTATGCACAGCTTGAACAAAGCGATGCCTACGAAAACACACAGCGCGTTGCGAATGCCTTGCGTGACGAGATGGACACCATGTTGAGGCAAAATATGGATTGGGCGCAGAGGGATGCCTCGTATGCTTTCGCGCAGGGGCAGTACACCGATTTTCCTGAAGTCAACCTGACCGATTACGTGTTTCGGTATAACGGCGTCAACGTCGTGTTGTATTTTGACGAAGAGCAACGCAGCGTTTACGCGCGGGCGTTCAATTTACAGGCACAGCGGCAGGTCACTCCCCCCCGACAGATTGAAGCGTATCTGACCGCAGACAGTCAGTTATTTAACATGAGGGATGGTGGCGAGTTTAGCGCTGATGGTATCAGTGGCATTGTTATGCTTGACAACACACCAATGCTGGTTGCCGCGACAACGATCTTGCCAAGTGACCTAAACGGCGAGCCGCAGGGCACCTTGATTTGGGGACGCCTGTTGAATGCGGCGTTTGTTGCACAATTACAGGAACAGACGCGCTTTGATCTCGCTTTAGAGAGTTACGATGCCAGCAATCTTCCAGCAGATTTTCAAACGGCGTTGACCTCTCTTAACCATGAGACGTCGATTACAGTGCAAGCACTTGACGGACAAACTATGGCAGGCTATGTGCTGTTCCACGATATTTTTGATAATCCAGCTTTTGTGCTGCGCGTGCAAATGCCGCGCGAGATTTACGCGCAGGGACGAGACAGCATTTTCTACTTCACCTTGTTTTTGGTGGGAGCGTGCGCGCTGCTGACCGTCGTCGTGCTGCTGCTGCTGGAAAAAGCAGTGCTTTCACGGTTGGCGCGGCTGAATGCCAGCGTCAGCCGTATTCGCCATCACGGCGATTGGTCGGGGCAGCTTGTGATGCCCGGCAAGGATGAAGTGAGCGGCTTAGCGCTGTCGATCAATCAAATGCTGGAAACGCTGACACAAAGCCGTATTCAGGTGCAGAAGGCGCGCGATAACGCCGAACTGCGCGAACGTGTCATGAAAACGTTGAGCCACGACCTACGCGCACCGCTGTCGGCAATTTCGCTGTATGCGGAGATGCTGCAACGTGGAATGTATGGCGACATCAGTATCAAGCAGAGCGAGGCGGCGCTCAGCATTTACAGCAGCGCCAAGCAGTTGATCCGCTTTGTTGATAACCTGCTGGACGAAGCGCAGTTGAGTGCAGGCAAGCTGAGCCTGCATGATGTATCGTTTGAGGTTGCCGAACTGTTGAAAGAAGTCGAAACAGTGGCACAGCCCCTGGCGCAGATCAAGAAACTTACGCTGAAATTTGATGTCGCGCCAGCCCTGCCCCCTACCCTGATCGGCGATGTGCTGCGCTTGCAACAGATTTTGATCAATTTAATCACCAACTCCATCAAATACACTGATGAAGGTGAAATCACCGTGCGCCTGTTAATGCCCGATGAGCAGCACTGGACGCTGCAAGTCTCTGATACGGGTGTAGGTATTCCCGCTGAGGCGATGAAGTTTATCTTCGACGCCTTCTGGCAGGTGGATGATACCAAGACACGAAAAGCGATGATGGGTTTTGGCTTGGGCTTGTCGATTGTCAAGCAGCTTGCCGAACTGATGCACGGCGAAATTCAGGTGGTGAGCAAACCAGAACAAGGGACAGTGTTCACGGTGACGCTGCCGCTGGTGAGGGTCGCACAGTTGGAGACTGTAGCAGCTGTTTGAGGTGACTGGTTTCGATCTATAATAGAGATGTCGATGCTCAGTTGAGGATGTCTATGATGGACGCGCCATTTGAAGAAGTCGTTGCCTTAGCACTTCAGCTTTCGCCATTAGAGAAAGTTCGATTATTGGAACGAGTCGCTGCGACATTGAAAGAAGACATTGTAGCGAGTGAACCACCACACCCACGACGCTCATTGTTAGGCTTGTTATCTGATCTGGGTCCTGCACCCTCTGCCGAAGATATTGATGAAGTGCGACGTGAGATGTGGAGCAACTTACCACGCGAGGATATTTAGGTGCTCACCTTACGCAGTTTACCGCTCCGGGTTCAAAACCCAGAGCTAGCAGAGAATGGGTAAACCTCTGAAGAGGTTGAAAAACCGCCGCGCCCAACCCGTTCACGGGTTTCCAAAGCCCATTGCGGGCAGTTTTGAACTGCCAGCGTCCGCAGCGGCGAACGTTTTGCGTAAGGTGAGGGTATAATATAAACTGAAACAGGACATCGCGCAGGCTAAAAGGAAGCTCATGGAAAAGAAAACAGACAAGCCAATTGCTGAAAATGGCGCGAAGCTCGATTTCAGCGAGGACATGAGCTACGGTGATTATCTGGCGCTCGATGATCTGCTGAGCACGCAGCATCCTCTTTCGGAAGATCACAACGAACTACTGTTCATCGTCCAGCACCAGACCAGCGAATTGTGGATGAAGCTGATGCTGCACGAACTGAACGCAGCGCGCGAACAGATTAAACGCGATGATCTGTCGCTGTCGTTCAAAATGATGGCGCGCGTGTCGCGGATTATGGAACAGTTGGTAAATGCGTGGAGCGTGCTGGCGACGCTGACGCCGAGCGAGTACAGCCGCTTCCGTCCCTATCTACACCATGCGTCGGGCTTTCAATCGCATCAATACCGCTTGATTGAGTTTATCCTCGGCAACAAGAACGAAGTGATGATTCGCCCGCATCGCCATAAGCCCGATTTGAAGGCGCTGCTGGAACAGGAATTACACGCACCATCGCTGTACGATGAGGCGATCAAACTGCTAGCGCGGCGTGGCTATACGATTGATAACGCAGAGCGCGATTGGTCGCAGTCGCATAGCTACGATGAGAGCGTGGAACGTGCTTGGCTGGATGTGTACCAGAAGCCCGATACCCATTGGGACTTGTATGAGTTGGCAGAAGAACTGGTCGATCTGGAAGACTCTTTCCGTCAGTGGCGTTTCCGTCACATGACGACGGTGAAACGCATCATTGGCTTCAAGCGCGGCACAGGCGGCACGTCAGGGGTCGGTTATCTCAGCGATGTGCTGAGTGTAGAGTTGTTCCCCGAACTGTGGAAAGTACGCACCTCGCTCTAAGCCACAAGCATTCATGAACCGCATACTGCTCAGGTGGGTTATAATGTAATCCAGCGTGATCTATAAAAACTTATCGAGCGGTTCTCGTGGGCATTCGCACCTTTTGGGACAACGCTGACAAAACGATTGTGCGGCTGGATTTCGCCTCGTGGGGTTGGCTTGATGTTCACGCGGCAATCGAGGAGTTTTTAGCTCTCAGCGCAACCGTTGATTATCCTGTCGCGGCGCTTCTCAATCTCCGGGAAGCGAATGTGGTTCCGTTAGAAGGCGCGCTGACGAACATGCAATATCTGTTTCATATGCTGCCCGATAAACTGGCACTGGTCGGTGTAAAGCCGCTGGGGAAAATCATGCTGAATATCTTTTTTAGTATGCAGCCATCCTACAGGCAGCGTGTCTTTTTGGCGGAAACGCTCGACGAAGCGCGCACGCTGCTCAATGCGGCTCGACAAATCAAGTAACGATAACATCAATTCGGGATCAGGATTTTGAGGAGAGGATATTGAGGTCGGGCGAACACATTGGTTCGCCCTACGAGTACGCAACACAGCATCTATCATGTTTAATCCGAATTCAGGTTAACAATACACTCTGTAGAAAAACGGTGAGGCATAACCGATGGCTGAGCTAATCACCACACTGGGTCGCAAAAGCGCCGACGAACTGGGCATGATTTTGCCGCATGAGCACATCTTTGTGGATTTGCGCGTTGGCAATCCTGTGGGCTTTGCACAGGCGAATCCCGAAGATGTAGTTGCTTTGATGAAGCCAGAGCTAGAGAAAGCGCGCGCGGCTGGCGTTACGGCGCTGGTCGAATGTACGCCTGTTGGCGTGGGTCGGCGGGTTGATCTCGTCAAGGCTGTCTCAGAGGCGGCGACGTTTCCGATTATCGTTCCGACGGGCATTTACCGCGAACCCTGGATTCCTGAGTGGGCGCAGCAGGCGAGTGAAGATGAACTCTATGAGTGGATGCTGCGCGAGTTACAGGAGCAAATCGAAACGACTGGCGTTCAAGCGGCGTGGATTAAGTTAAGCGCTGGCGATGACGGTATCACCGATTGCGAAGCGAAAATCCTGAGAGCAGCGGCGCGGGCGGGCGCAGCGACCAATGCCGTGATCGGCAGCCATACGATTCGTGGCAGCGTCGTGCTTGACCAGTTAGCCATCATCGAAGCGAACGGCTATTCCGCCAGCCGTTTCATCTGGATTCATGCGCAGGCGGAACAGGATTTTGCGCTCAATCTGGAGGTTGCGCGGCGTGGGGCGTGGATTGAATACGATTGGATTGGTAAACCTGATCTGATTGCGGACGATGTATATCTGGCGCGCATCGCAGAACTTTTGAGCGCCGGATTCGCAGGTCAAATATTGCTCAGTCATGATCGCGGTTGGTATGATCCCGCGCACCCCGATAGAACGCCTGAACCCTTTACCTATATCTCTGAAGTGTTTTTGGCGAAGCTGAAACAGGCTGGCGTTGATGAAGAAATGCTGCGGCAGCTTACGCATCAAAATCCGTTTCGTGCCTTTGGGCGCTAGACAATTTATTCTCCTCTAACACCCGCTGCGTATAATGAACAGTAGCGAATGGAGGAGAATATGGCGCAAGAATCGACCAATACTCAGATCGCGGACGTTTTAGAGCGTATAGCGGATTTGCTCGAAGCCCAGCAGGAAAACCCCTTCCGTATCCGTGCCTATCGTGAAGGCGCATCGACGGTGCGCAATTACGATCAACCTATCGCGGAGTTCATTCACAAAAAACGGTTTGATGAGTTGATAGCACTGCCACGCATTGGCGAGGGCATCGCGTCGGTCATTGGCGAGTACGTGACCGATGGTAAATCGAGCTTGCTGGAAGAATTAGAGGCGCAGGCGTCGCCAGAAGATGCGTTTGCCAGAGTACCGGGCATTGGCAAGGAACTGGCACAGCGCATGATTAAAGAGCTTCACATCCAGACGTTACCGGAACTGGAAGAAGCCGCGCACGATGGACGCCTGGAGAAAGTGGAAGGTTTCGGGGCGAAGCGCGTGGAAGGCGTGCGCTCGGCGCTGGCGGGCATGTTGAGCCGTTCAGCGCGCAAAAGCCAGCGCAATCGCGTGGCGAAGGCGAAAGATGAAACACCCGATGACCGCCCTTCCGTTGATCTCATACTGGAGATTGATGAGCAGTATCGGAAGCGGGCGCAAGCGGGTGACCTGCCGAAGATCGCGCCGAAGCGTTTCAATCCCGACCACCAAGCATGGCTGCCTGTGATGGACATCAAGCGCGACGGCTGGTCGTTTACGGCGTTGTTCTCCAATACGGCGAAGGCGCACGAACTGGAAAAGACCGATGATTGGGTCGTCATCTATTACGAAAAAGGCGGCAAAGAACGACAGAATACCGTCGTGACCGAGACGCAGGGTTCGCTGAAGGGCAAGCGGGTCGTGCGTGGGCGCGAGGCGGAAAATCGACAGTTTTATGGAGGGGAATGAATGACAACGATTTTTGACGCTGCATCCCTGCGATAGTCAGGGGACTGACACAATAGGCTCAGTTCTGTCAGGGTAAGCGTATTGACCCTTCTGTACGCTCGTTATAGTCAGTTCTGAACTCAGAGAAATGGGCGATCACTGACTCTACAGGCACGCTCATGGCAGTTTTTCGTTGACCGTTTTTCAGTAAAAAGCAACGGCAGCCGACGTAAAAACCGATTGCTGCAATCGGTAGAAGCAATGAAAATTTGAACCGCAAAGGCGCAAAGGACGCAAAGAGGTT
>CALMZT010000682.1 GCA_937870805.1 uncultured Chloroflexota bacterium | reverse complement strand
GCGCGCGCGAGCTGGTGTTGCACGGCCTGGAACTCGGCGATCGCCTTGCCGAACTGCTTCCGCTCCTTGGTGTACTTGATCGTGTGATCGAGCGCGCCGGCCGCCAGGCCGATCATCTGCGCGCCGATCCCGATCCGCCCTTCGTTCAAGGTCTCGATCGCCGACTTGTACCCCTTGCCCGCCTCGCCCAGGATGTTCGCCTTGGGCACGCGGCAGTCGTCGAAGATCAGCTCGCACGTGCTGCTCGCGCGGATGCCGAGCTTGTCTTCCTTCTTGCCGACCGCAAACCCGGGGAAGCTGCGCTCGACGACGAAGGCGGTGATGCCGCGGTAGCCGGCGTCAGGATTGATGGTGGCGAAGACGAGGAAGACATCCGCTTCGTTGCCGTTCGTGATCCACAGCTTGCGGCCGGTGATCGCGTAGCTGTCGCCATCCTCGCGCGCCCGTGTGGTCAGCGCGAAGGCGTCGCTGCCCGAGCCTGCTTCCGACAGCGCGTAGGCGCCGACGGTGCTCGCGGCGAGCTTCGGCAGGTAGCGCCGCTTGATGTCCTCGTTGCCGAAGCGCATCAGCGCGTTGACGACGAGGGTGTTCTGGACGTCGACCAGGACGCCGACCGACGGATCGACGCGCGAGAGCTCCTCGACGGCGAGGACGGCGTGAAAGAAGCTGGCGCCGGCGCCGCCATAAGCCTCGGGAATCTCGATCGCCATCACGCCGAGGTCGAACAGCTTGTCGACCAGGGCGCGTGGAATCTTCGCCTGCTCGTCCATTTCCCGGACCAGCGGCCGCACCTGGGCGTGTGCGAATTCCCGCACGCTGTCGCGGAAAATCCGCTCGTCTTCCGCCAGTACGGTGAGGGGTTGGGCGTGCTCCAGCGTCTGTTCGGCCATGCGGTGAATGGTATCACCGGCGATCCGGCTTGCCGGCATGACGCAGCAGGTACTGGTGCCACTCGTCGCGGTCGCCGGTGACCTGGAGCGGCCGCAGCGCGAGCAGGCCGGTCGGTCCGATCGCCCGGTGAAGATAGGCGCGCTCGGCCAGGCTGGCGCGCAGCTCGTCGTCGACCGGCACGTCGAGGCCGGCTTCGCGCGCCATCAGCATGCCTTTCGCGCGAATCGCCAGTTCGAGCTCGAGCTGCAGCAGGCAGAACATGTCGGCGACCACCGGGCCGGGAAAACGGGACTGCAGTTGCGCGAGGTAGCGCCCCAGTCTCGTTCCGCCGAACTCGCTGGACCGCATCAAGGCCAGCAGCTCGACGTCGAGATCCATGCCGTCGCCGACCCATTCGCGAGTGAGCCGCTCGCTCCGTTCGAATACCGCCAGCACCACCAGCGGCACGACGAACAGGAGGACGGCCGCGGCAAGCAGCGGCGACACCAGCGCGCAAACCGCTTCATAGCCATCTAAGGCAGAGCGTATCCAGCGGCGTGCTGAAGGGTCGCGGCTGAGATCGGGGTAGTATGAAGCGCCCTTCGCCATCACCGTGATGCGTCCCAGCGGCGCATTTTCACGCTCAACGCGCGTGTTGACCGAAATCATTGCCTGTTCGCCAGGGCTGCGTCCCCACACGTAGACACGGCGCAGATATGGCGCGTCGGGGGTCGGTTCAGGTTCGGCAAGCAGAATAACCACGTGGCTGATGTGTGTCGACAGAATCACGTTGCCGCTGCTGACATCGCCACTCACCAGCGGATTGCCAAGATTTTCGGCGGCGGCTGTGTAGACCTGCTCGAATTCCTGCGCGCGGGTGATTGATTGTGTCGCTTCGTAGAGGCGCTGCGTTTGGTCAAGCGCTTCTGCCGTTTGATTGAGCAGGCGCTTGTTCCACAACACCGTACTCATCTGCCCGGTGAGCGCGCGGTAAACTTCGTATTCAGTATCCGTCAGTTCACGTTCTTCACGGTTGGTCACGTAGAACAGCGCAATCGGCTGTGAACCACTGAACAGAGGGAAGATGGTGTTAAAACGGTCACCATGCTCACGCAGCCATTTGACCTGCGGCGTGACATTCTCTTCACCGGGACTGTAGTCCATGACCATCATCGGTTCACGTTCGCGCAGCGGCGAAGTCGGCGAAATATCAACAGGATGCGGGATATTCACGGCTTGCACCTTGCCCGCGCGCGACTCGGCGACAATGCGTCCGCGCGTGGGCCAGCCCGTCTCGTCTAGTTCACCTTCCAGCACGATGAGCGCGAAATTGAAGCTGGGGTCATTGCTGGTACGCACGGCGGCATACACGAGGTCTTGCAAATTCTGCGCCGTGTTGATGATGCGGCTGGCGGCGTACAAATCTTCGTTGCGTGCCAGCGCTTGTTCCGTCTCCTGGTTCAGCAGGCGGTTGTCGATTGCTGTACCTGCCTGGTCGATGATGCTGACGTAGACGCGCCCATCCTGTTCGCTGTATTCGCGGGGTTCAGGGAATTCAAAGGACAGAATACCACTCCACTCCCCACGCATATTCAGCGGCAGCAGTACCACTGCACGCGCCTGCATACGCTGGAAAATACCCTTGAGCGCTTCATCGAGACGCACATCAAGGTCGGTATCAGTCACTAGCGAGACACGATCTCCGTGTATCTCGCGCAGCAGTTGATGATCGTCTATCCGCAGGCGCAAGCCGACGAGATTTTCATCGCCTTCATCACGCTTACCAACAGCGTAATCGGCGATAATCTCCAGCCACTGCCCGCTGTCCGCTGGATAGCTGCCATCAACGCGATCAAATGTCCAGATTTGCCCGCCGACGGCTTCCGGCATCACCGTGCGAATGATCGCTTGCACGATGTCTTCCAGTGTATCGGATTCGTTGAGATAACGACCCATCTGGTAGAGCGTCGAGGTTTCCAAAAGGCTGTTTTGCGTTTCCTGGAACAAGCGCGCGTTTTCAATCGCCAGCGCTACACGTTCTGCTACCGCACTCAGCACCACTTGATCGTTTGCCGTAAACGTCTGTCCATCGGGCGCGCTTGCCGCCAGCTTGCCAATCACTTCACCGCGAATGGCGATTTCGGCTTTAAGGTGTGTCTCGGTAATTTCTTCTTCATCCGTTTGCGTCGGCGCAGAGTCTACGTTGAGCAAATTGTAGTGGTAGTAAGTGCCGAGCGCGATTTTCTTTTCGGCTTCTTGCCAGGCGGCGCGCGTCAACTGGCGCGTCAGCGCTTCGACTTGCGCTTCGCTCTGTGCTTTGTCGTGCTGCAAGTTCGCTTTGTGGATCGCAATCGCCAGTTGATCGGCAATCAACTCAAACGAGGGCATATCCTCAGCCTGAAACACATCGGGCTGTGAACTTTGAATGTCCAGCACGCCCAATACACGATTGGCAACAAACAGCGGTACGCCAAGTTCAGCGCGTGTCTGTGCCAGCAGTGGATTTGGCACATGAGGTCCCGGATTTGCGCCCTGCGTGTCATTCACGTAAAGCGCTCTACCTGTGGCTGACACCGTGCCTACGATGCTGCGCGAACCCACCGCATGACGCATATTCCAGTCGAGCAGTTGTTTGCCGCGCTCACCGTAGCTGTAGTACAACACGGCGTTGACACCCGCATCGTCTACGATATAGACCTGCGCGTGGTAAAACTCCAGATAATCACAGATCATGCCAAGCGCAGAGTTCACCAGTGTGTCTACTGCATAGGCTTTTGCGGTTTCGCGGCTGATACGCGCGGCGATTTCCAGATTGCGCGTGCGGCGCGAGAACTGTTTGTTGGTCGCGGTTGAAACTTCACGCACGTAGGATGACATATTCTGAAGGACATCGATAAGCTGACCGATTTCGTCCTCTTCTTCGCCGCCGGAGACAATCGAACCGCCCGCGCGCATCTTGACCCCTGTACCCTGAATCATCTGTTGGGCGATACGGTTTGAGCTTTTCAGGCGAACGAGTGCTGTCCCTAACAGCGAGTCAATTAAGCGCACCACAATCAAGCCCATTACGATTGATCCCAGGAAAGCAGCAAGGGCTAGGGCATGAGTCCCTAATAACGCCCCGATGAAGTCATAGATAAGGACGACACGCCACCCTAACCCCAGAGCCTGCGTATTCAACCGTCGTACAGAGGTTAATTCAAGACCGTTGAGTGTCAGTCCAATATTGCCCGTGTTGACGCGCAAAAAATTTGCGAGTTCGGGGGCGATCAAGCCGGGAATATCCGGGTTATTGCTGGGGGAGTCGGCGTCAGCGCTGGCACCATTGGGCGGCAGATTGTAATTGCCCGTGTGGTTTACGCTGTCGGCTAAAGAACGGTTGCGCGTTTCGACCAAGAGCACGCGCCCGCCTTCGCTCATTCCCGGCACGCTCAACGTGTCATTGACCAGACTGAGGATGCGATCTAAGCGTACCTCAACTTGAATCGTGCCGATGCTGCCGCCTTCACCAATTTCGCCGTATACGGGCGCATAAAACTGGATAATTGCCTGTCGTGGCTCGACAATTACAGTTTCATCTTCCACATCTGTACGGAAAGACGGCGGACCGATCACGACTTGCCCTTCATCCGCGCTCAGCGCGCGGATGTAACCTATATCATCTCGCCACCTGCTGAGATTATCATCAGCCACCACTGAAAGAGCCGCTGGCGAATAACGATTGACTTCGCCGTAGACAACACTACTGCGCGTTAAATAGCGTACTGCCAGATAACCATCATTGTTATTGATCACATCGGCAAAGTACTGAAGCATCCGTCTCTGTAGAGTATAAATCTGAGCGATACGCTCCCGGTCAAGCTCGGCAGGGTCGCCAATTTGAACAAACTGCTGTACCACCGAACTGCGTGCTAAATCCAGAGCGCTCTGTGCTGGACCTGCTAATTCGTTATCGATGGCTTCAGTCAAATGCAGCAGTGCCAGACTATTGGACTGTTCTACATTGCGATATGCAGTGACTTCGACAGCGACAAGCAGAAACAAGCCCAGCAATGTGAAAAACAACATCACAGGCGAACGTACATAATTCACGACACTCTTTTGAAAGAGGTTGTTTTTGGTGGTTTGAAGCGCCATTTAATGATCCACCTCATGAAAATGTGATTGGGGTATGGCGTGTTGACTATTCATCGTCATCATGATCTGCGCTGCCATTGGTGCCATTCGATTTAGTAGGAGGCGTGCGAATCTCGATGTAAGTTTCACTATCGGCAGGCTGTGCAGGGATCTTTTGTTCGCCACCTGCCCACTGCATCCGAATACTGACTTCCGGCGCGCGCAGCGCTTGCCCGACCTCGCGCAGCGCGGTTTGCAAAATATCATTGATGTCCTGCTTGGAGGTCAAATTCGCGCTGATGGTATTGACCAGACGTTCACGCTCCGCAGAAACCTGACTTTGCTGGAACAAGCGCGCATTTTCCATACTCACTGCGAGACGGTTCACCAGTTCTTGTGCCAGCAGCACCTTGTCTTCACCGAAGTCTTGCAAAGGCAGTTCCCACTCCGCAGCACCTAACACCTGACCGCGCAGGGTAATGGGTACAGCGATAGCGATGGTACCGCGTTCAGTGGGCTTGCCGATCATCGCGCGGTTATTGGCGACAGCGGCACGGCGCAGATCAGAGGTATCGATGCTGGTTTTTGTCCCATACTCACTCGATATCTCACGCACGCGCTCCAACTGCATGTATTCTTCCCAGTCGCGCAGCGTTTGGTGGCGCTTGCTGCGTTCGATTTCTGCCAGACTGCGCAAGCTCTCCTGATACAGATTGGCGTTTTCGATAGCCACTGCAATCTGGTCAGCCATCGTCTGCAACACGTTGATTTCATCATCAGGGAAGGCGTCAGGCTTGACGCTTTGGACATCGAGCGCACCGATGATCTTTTCGCCGACGCGCAGCGGAATTGCCAACTCAGAGCGTGTATCTGGCAGGAACTCGTTGCGGCGATGCACATCACTGGTTGAAGTATCGCGCGCGACCACGTATTCGCCTTGCTCGGTGACACGCCCGATCACGCTCAAACTGCCGACGGCGAGACGGTGCCCACGTTCCAACAGCTTGCGTCCGGGTTCGCCCGTGCTGGAGCGCAAAACCGAATACTTGTTGTCGCCATCGGTCAAGAAAATTTGCGCGTGATAGATGTTCGGGAAGAATTGCACGATCAGCTCAACGACGCGATCCATCAGCAATTGAATATCGCGCTGTGTAGCAGCGAAACGGCTGATCTCCTGCGTTGCCTGAATATCACGACTACGGGCGGCGATGCGCTGCTCAAGTCCAGCGATCAGGGCTTGTACCTGTTCACGCATTTCGATGATCGCCAGCGCGACCTGCCCGAATTCGTCGCCACGATCAGCAGCGGCGATAGGCTCGTCAAAGTTACCTTTGCTCATTGACCGCAAGACTTGACGAATGTTTTGCAGGGGCGCGGAGAAGAACTGTGCAAAGATCGCAACCAACAACGCAGATAAGACTGGAACAGCAATCGCCAGCACAAACACATAGTGGCCGGAAATGAGTCCCGACAATGTACTGTCAAATGTGCGACCGATGGGGACTTCGACAATCAGCGCTAAATCGCTGTTGTTGCCTACGCGAATGTCGACGTAGTAGCCTAACACGCGCTGTTCGCGCAAAGCTCGTACTGTTGTGCCATCGGGGTAATTTTCCACGATTTCGGTCTGGTAGGTGTATTCTTCGATGCTGCCGCGCTCACGCAAACCATCACGCGCGCGCTGCACTGCACCCGTTTCAGCAGAAGCTTGCGCGCGGGTACGGTCATCTCTGGGGACAAAGAGGACCTGCTCTTGCGTATTGCGCCGGATTAAATAGCTGAACAAGGGAACAAAGGTGTTGTCTGAGCGCAAAATGGGGACGACGACATCTGAGGTGGACAGTGTGGCGACCATGTAACCAGCAGGTTCACCTTCGGCATCAAAAACCACCTGTACGATGTCAATGCGCGATGTACCTTCCTCGAACACGATCATGTCCTGTGCGCGCCCCAGCAATTGCGCTTGCTGCGCTGCCCGGAACTCTTCGCTTTCCGACTCGTTCTGACGATCTTCTATGGCGTTGGGAGGTATACTACGCCCTGCGCCCGCCATCAGAATACCATCAAGCGTTAACAGACGTATACCCGAAAACAGCTCGGTGGACATTAATGTCCCGTTCAAGTAGCCTGTATCTGCTTCGACAATATCTCGGCGTGCGGAAGTATCTTCTGTCGTATCCGTCAACATACGCACTAAAATGTCAATGCGCGTTGGGTCGTTGACGTAATTGGTGAGCGTCGTTTGGGCATTCGCGACGGATGCAACGAGTGCGTCGCGCTGATCGGTGCTCTCACCGATCATAAAGTCGTACAGCTTATTCAGTTCTACAGTTTGCAGATTGATAAACAGCAGATAGCCAATGAACATAACGAGCAGCATGACCGTCGCAACGAGAACGCCCAGCTTCAACCAAATGGACCATGAGATAGGATTAAGGAAGCGTAAACCTCTATTCATACGACGTTCCCTCTGCCACAGCGGAATCGGCAGATACTGGACGGATTCTCTTTAATTATAACAGTCACTTGCACAAATGATGGTTAAGCAAACCAAACCTTGGCTCAATGGAATCGTAATACGCCTAACGTCCCGAATGATCGTCAAGGGATTCAGTGCTGTGACCATTGGACAGCGCACCGTTGCTCTCGCTCACGGAGTCGGGCTGAATGTAAATACGGGTGAAAATAGCGCCTAACGCGCCATTAAACGTTTCCGCCGCCAGCGCCAGCAGCGTATTCACATTGTTGGCGCTGATGAGCAGGTTACCTGCTTCGTTCGCCTTACGTTCACGCAGCGCCTGCGCTTGTGTCTGTTCCAGCAGACGGGTGTTATCCAGCGCGAGTGCGAGACGATCCGCGACACTTCGCGCCAGATCAATTTGACGCTGGCTCAAAGGTTGATCCTGAGCGACGGCAAAGGACATTGCACCTAATGTTTGATCGCCGATTTTTATCGGCAGGCTGATGACCTGTTCGCTTTCCTCGATGGTAACATTCATCTCGCCAAATTGCAGCGCTGGGCGCATTACATCGGGCATGTCATTGGCAGGCATTGGCAGATCGACATCACGATGCACGTCAAAGCCAAAGGAGTCCTGCCCACGTCGCTGTAGATAACGATCCCAAACGGTGCTCACACCCTGCAAGCTGCGGCGTTCGCGCTTGAGTAGTTGTAAACGCAGCGAGGTTGAAACTTCTTCCTGTTCCTGCAATTTGCGATGCAGCACATGCGTATTCTGAAGGTGATAGAGCGCGTTGCCGATTTCGATCCCCAACAGCTTTAAAATCGTCAGCGACGTGCGATAAAAGGACACAGGTTGATCATTTTGAATATCCAGCACCCCCATCACACGATCACGGCAGATTAAGGGGACGACGATGGCAATACGGGTAGAAGGGAGCAAATGACTGCGGAGATTGGCATAATCCTGTGGCGAAACTAGGACATGCTGCTTAGTGCGAGCCGCAATACTGATCGCTGTCGCATCATTGAGAGCGTAAGTGTTTCTCTCATCAATGAGGGCTTGTCCGCCCAGTCCGGTGTTGGCGCGCGGCGTCAACACATTCTGTTCATCAAGCAAATAAATCTGCGCAAAATCATAGCGAAAGCGCTCACGCAGCAGGTTCAACGTAATGCGCATCAATTCAGATTCATCTTTCGCCTGGGTGATTGCTTCGCTGAATTCGCTGACCGATTCAAGCTGGTTCGTCCCACCCACCGCCTCACGAACTGTGACATTGATATTGCCGTTGAAAAGCACGAGATAAAGCATCACCACCGTAATCGTGATCATAATGACCAAGCCATCAGTGACAACCTGCTGTGCCGGGAAAATCGTCAGCACTTCATCCAGTTGATATTGAATCGCCGTCGCCGCTGCCAGCATGACTAACACACACGCGAGTGTAAAAAGCATCCCGCGCCGACTAAGCAAGACCCCTGCCGCCGTCAAGGGAATCAGGTAAACACTCACCACAGGCAGATACAGACCGAATAAGAACAGGGGTGACACCGCCGCGAGGTGGAAGAACACAAAGGTGCGCGCTGCCAGTCGTAGATTACCGGTTTGCACAAAGACGAGCATCAGCATCGAAATCAGGATGGTGATGACTGGAACGATCATGTAATAAGCGCCGTTTAACAGCTTGAAGTCCTGCTCCACGAGGAGTTTCGGGATCAGGGCAATGCCCTGTGTTGCCGCGATCAGCAGCCAGAGAATCACCAGCAGAGCCGTTGCGCGCTGACGATCAATCGGATTGGTGTAAGGATAGGTTACGGTAAAAAGACTTCTCAACAGCCGTCTCATAGGTTTTACCCTTTTCCGTCCAAACTCAACGTGCCCAAGCGGATAGAACCACGCTGCGCCCCTAGCGACTGACTCAACTCACTGACGGTGACGCGCAGCAGTTCGTCTACCGTCGTGATCGATTGGAAGCGCTCGGCAATTTCGTTAATGCGCTGTTTTTGCGCGTTTTCGGCTTGCGTTTGTTCCAGCAGGCGGGTGTTTTCAAGGCTCGTCGCCAAACGTTCGGCAACGGCTTTCAACATTTCTACGGTGTCCCCTTCGCGAATGGGATCATCTGGCTCGATTTCAATCGCGCCCAACACCTCACCACGCAGCACAATTGGGACGGTAATGATTTGTTTGCCGCTGGTTTCCTGCGTCACGGGTTGGCGGCGCTGTGCCGCTTGTACCATGCTGTCGGTCCATTGGGTATCGGGCAGAAAGGTATTTTCCAGCAGCGTGATACCCGTCATCTCGCGGCGTTCCTGTAGATACTCGCTCCATGCCGCTTTGGTAAGCTGCTGATTGAGGCGCTGCATTTCGCGTAAGCGTGCTTCTGACTCAAAAAAGAGGCGTTTGTTTTCTTGCAGTGAGCGATTTTGTGCTTCAAACAAGCGGGCGTTGCGGATTGCTGTGCCTAGCTGGTTGCTCATAATTTGCAGTGCTTGAATATCATTCGCCTGAAATGCTTCGCGCCGTAAGCTGTGTACATCCAGGATGCCGACGATGTGATTCCCATCAAGGATTGGGATTGCCAGTTCCGAGCGCGTATTCGCTAACAGTAGATGCTGCGTATACGCCGTATCGTTGCGTCCGCCGCGCGTGTAAACAGGTTCGCCAATCTGGAGCATTTGCCCAACCACCGAGCGCGCTCCTGCCACCACTTTATAATTTTCCTCCAGCAGCTTTTGCCCAATTTCACCTGTCGAAGCCGCTAAAATCGCATCGCCCGCTTCATCCGTGAGGAATGTCTGCACATGATAATAAGCAAAGCCATCACGGATTAAATCGCTGGCACGTGTGAGCAGTTCGCTAACGTTGAGCAAGCCCGCCGTGACACGTCCCACCTCTGCCGTCGTTCGCAGCAGTTCGGCGCTGCGGCGCGCGGTCATTGCCGTGCGTTCGGCAGTGTCGATGAAATAGCGTATCGACAGACTGAGAAACAGCAGCACCAACAATACGGTCATCTCGATATTGACATCGGTGTTGATCTGACGCCCAAGTGAATCGTAGATCGTCCACAGATTGAAAATTCCTCTGCCTAAGATCAACACATTGGCGACGATGAAAATCGGGAAATTGCCCAACACCGCAGCGGAGATCAGCCCTAGAGTCGCTAACACGAGATAGGATGGCATCCTCAGTGCCGCCGCCGATAGAACGAGTGTTACGACCAGGATACCGGACGCTAACAAAACACGGCGGTTATTGCCGACCATCAGCAGCACAGCAGCGCCTAATACGGCAAAGCTCGCCGTGAAAACCAGCGACCACAGTTTGACGGTTCCGTCTCTGGTTAACTCCGTGAGCGGTTCAA
>CALMZT010000681.1 GCA_937870805.1 uncultured Chloroflexota bacterium | reverse complement strand
GCCACAATATTACCCTTGCACTGTACGATCTCGACATGGCGCGGGCGTATGAGCGCGCAGCGCGTGAGTTGGGCGGCAGGCTGCGCGTGCATGTGAAAGTGGATACAGGCATGGGACGCCTCGGCGTGTCTGCGGAAGACAGCATGGTCTTCTTCCGTCATGTGACCACGCTGCGCCACATCGAAATTGAAGGCATTTATACGCACTTTTCCTCGGCGGATAGTGATGCTGAACATACAGCGACTCAAGTGCGCGAATTTAAGAATGTGCTGAAGCCGCTGCGTGCGTCGGGCTTTGACTTTAAGTATCGCCATGCTGCCAATTCGGCAGGCACGCTGGCGTCCAAAGACAATCACTTCAATATGGTGCGCGTGGGCATTGCCTTGTATGGCGTATCGCCCTTTCAGGACAAGCCGCTGCCTGCGAAGTTCCGCCCGGTGCTGACATGGAAAACTGTCGTCGCGCAGGTACGCACGTTCCCGCGCGGCGCTCCCGTAGGTTATGGCAATACCTACCGTACTAAAGGCGAAGAACGTATTGCGATTTTACCCGTTGGTTATGGCGATGGTCTGCGCCGCGCTCCCAACTCCTGGGGCGAGGTATTGATTCACGGCAAGCGTGCGCCGCTGGTGGGGCAGGTGAGTATGGAGAAAGCCGCCGTCAACGTGACCCATATCGACGGTGTGAGTATTGGTGATGAAGTGGTGCTGCTCGGCAAACAAGGCGATGAGACGATCACTGCTGAACAGGTTGCCAGGCAGTTGGGCACGATTGCTTACGAAGTGGTGACTAGCGTTTTAGCACGAGTGCCAAGAAAGTGAAAAGCTCACCTTACGTAATTTCCGCTCTTGGTTCAAAACCCAGAGCTACAACGGAATTGGTAAACCTCTCAAGAGGTTGAATAGCCGCATCGCCCAACCCGTTCACGGGTGTCTAACGCCCATAGCTGGCAGTTTTGAACTGCCAGCGTCCACAACTAGCGAACGGGTGCATAAGGTGAGTCACTCGTTAACCACTACCAACGCAAGATAACATTGCATCTTTAACTCGTTGCTCATCGCTTTCAACTCATTACTGAATCACCGAGCGCAGTTGTTCCGCGATGACCGTCGGCGCGGTGCCATAGGCGATGCGTCGAACCCAACGTCCCTCACGATCAATGATGAACAGTGCAACGGTGTGATTGATCGTATACTCTTCTGACCCTGCCGCATTGACCCTTTCAATAGTCAAGCCAAAAGGCGCGCCCGCTTGCAGTACCGCTTCTGTTGTGCCTGTGAGTCCAATAAAGCTGCTGTCAAAAGCGATGAGGTAATCGGCAATAACCTCAGGTGTATCGCGTTCGCCATCAACACTGATAAACACAAAAGCCACCTCGTCGGCAGCATCTCCAAGCTCACGTTTGATCGCAGTGAAATCTGCCAGCGTCGTCGGGCAGAAATCAGGGCAGCGGGTGAAGCCGAAGAACATCAGCACCACGCGCCCACGCAAACTGCTGAACTGAAACGGCTGTCCATTTTGATCAGTTAGCGTGAAGTCTTCGAGTTGCACAGGTGGGTCAATGGCTGACCCGGTGTATTCATCCTCGCTGCCTTCGGCGACAATTGCTGCTTGCGACGACTTCGCATTGCCGCGCACGGCGTCGAGGATGAAGAATAGGATCACGGCGATCACGCCGGTCATTAATGTACCTAGCAGCAGCCACGTCATGAGCGATGCGCTGCTGGATTTTTGCTCAGACACGCGCTTTCTCCATCACAAAAGGGTCGATGAACGTCCTAGTATACGGGTAAAGTTGCGGGCAAGCTATGGTTTCCCGTGAAAAATGGCGCAAAGTCATTGAACTGCAATGGCTGAGATGTTATAGTTGCAGGGTTCATCATTCGGGGGGCGGGATTTATGCGCAATTTTCAGACGTTGAGTAAAGTCACTCTCGACAGCGACGCCGAAGTGCTTTATGTGCGGGCAGAGCCAGAGACCGAAGGCAGTTCAATGGTGGCGCTAAAACAAGAGGGCGGTTATATTGTGATCTCCGTGAGTCACGGACCGATAGAGATTGCGCTGCGCCCGCGCCTACAGGAATTGACGCGCGTGCTGGCTCGGTTAAAACCTGTCGAAGGCTTGCAGACGACGCGGCAGGTGGGGACGGGTGAGGCATACATTTCGCTGGGCTTGGCTGGCGATGGTTCGCTGCTGCTGCGCCCGACAATTGTTGCCGATGCCACCGGACACCTGACGTTTAACCTGATCCTGACCGATGCGGCGCGCGCAAAGTTATTTGAATGGCTGCCCGTTACACCAGAATCTTAAGCGTTGGTTCAATACGCTGCAAGACATGTTAAGATTTAATGTCAAAGACGTTTGCACTAAGTTAGAATTAAATGGTAAACTGGGGGAGTTGTGTGGAAAAGCTTTATTGTTCCACACACTTTCCGCGTGTAAGCTAGAAGTATATTGAATTCATAATCCCGCGAGAGCCGTTTAGCGGAGGCTGTTTGAAGCATGAAGAAGCATATTCTGGTCGTGGACGATGAAATCGGTGCATTGACGCTGATCGGCATCATGTTAGAGCGCGGTGGCTTTGGAGTTCTCAAAGCCAAGGATGCCATTGCAGCGCTTGCCGTCTTGGAACAAAACACGCCAGATTTGATCATTCTGGACGTGATGATGCCCGGCATGGATGGCATCGAATTATGCAATCAGATTCGTCGCCGCCCCGATACGGGACACACGCCCGTGTTGATTCTCTCGGCGCGCGGGGATGCTGAAAGCGTGATGCGCGGCATGGAAGCGGGCGCGAACGATTATCTGCCGAAGCCAATTCTGCATCATGATCTGGTCGCCAAAGTGCGAACCATGCTGTCTGAAGCAGGCGATACAGGCTGAAGCGTTTGGCTTCTAGCTCAAATAACGATATACGACAGGAGAGGTTGAAACAGTGTGCCTCTCTTTTTGTTGCAACTGCCCGCCGCGCTACAATCAGGATAGTGAGAGAAGGATGAACGCGGATGAGCAGTAAAGTTCACAATTACGAATCTGAAGCGATTACGGTACATTATGAGCCACAGCGCTGTATTCATGCTGAGGAATGCATCAAGCGTCTAAGCATCGTCTTTGACCGCAAACAACGCCTTTGGATACAAGTCGAAAACGCCAGCGCGGATGCCATTGCCGCGACGGTTGAGCAGTGTCCATCTGGCGCGCTGCACTACACACGCAAAGATGGCGGCGCACTTGAAGCCAAGCCTGCAACCAACACCATACATTTAGACCCCAACGGCGCGCTGTACGTGCGCGGTGATATTCACATCGGCGGCGAAACCTATTATCGCGTTGCGCTGTGCCGCTGTGGCGCGTCGCAACACAAACCGTTTTGCGATAACAGCCATAAAAACATCAACTTCCAAACGGATGGGCTGATAAGCGATGGCAACCGTAGCATCACCGAGATTGTTGGCGGCGCATTGACCATTACACCAGAAACAAACGGTTCCTATTGGGTATGCGGCGATTTTGAGATTTTGGATGCCAATGGCGAAGTCGTCTACAAAGGTAGCGAACAGTGGTTGTGCCGTTGCGGTGCTTCATCCAATAAGCCATTTTGCGACAGCACGCACAAGAAAATCGGCTTTCAGGCTGAAGGTGAATAACTGACGTTACGCACCCTGAACCTGTGAACAAGGGGTTTAAACCCCTTGTTCGATCTGAACCTGCGTAACATCAGTGAATAAGATCTTTTTGAGGCTATTTTACTAACTCACCTTACGCATCCGTTCGCTGTTGTGGACGCTGGCAGTTCAAAACTGCCCGCTATGCGCGCTGGAAAGCCGTGAACCGGTTGGTTACTGCGATATTTCAACCTCTTCACAGGTTTACCAATTCTCTACTAGCTCTGGGTTTTGAACCCAGAGCCGTAAACTGCGTAAGGT
>CALMZT010000680.1 GCA_937870805.1 uncultured Chloroflexota bacterium | reverse complement strand
CGCAAGAAAGCCGCCAAACTCATCAGCCGCACGCACATTCGCGTGGCAGATAAGCGCCGTGATGCTCACTACAAACTGGCGCATGAGTTGTGCGACCAGTTCGATGTCCTGTGTTTTGAGGACTTGAACATCGCGGGGATGAAAGCCTTGTGGGGTCGCAAGGTGAGTGATTTGGCGTTCTCTCAGTTCGTGAGTATCTTGCACCACGTTGCCACGAAACGCGGCAAAGCAGTGGTCAAAATAGACCGTTGGGAACGTACAACAGGGAATTGTTCCTGTTGTGGGCATTTGCAAACGCTGGAACTGCGAGAACGAACTTTTCACTGCGACTCCTGTGACTTAATTTTAGACCGCGATCACAACGCGGCGCTGAACATTTTGCGCGCTGGGGCATCAGCGCATACTAACCGAGAGATCATAAGTCGTGTCCCCCAAAAGACACGCCGTCTTGTTTGAAGTTAGAAGCCCCGCTTTTAGGCGTGGGGAGTATGTCACGAGGAGATTCATCCGTATTACATGGTCAATTTTTAACTGTGTATATTTATGAATAGTGTAACGGAGGCATCTCTACTCTATGATAAAGAAACAATGAGAGCTATCAAATGACAACTATCACCACTGATTGCCTGGAGAACTCATAGGGGACAGTATGTCAAAGCCATCAATTCGTTGGATTATTGCCCTCATCCTAATCATCTTCACGATGCTGCAAATCGGCTTGTTTTATCTGTTCTCTCGTGCTCAATTAGAACAGTACAGCAGCGGTGGCGTGATTGAACTCAACACAGCGCAGCGCCTCCTGAACGTCCAATTTGCTCTCCTTGTGGCGATGACGCTGCTGGGGCTGCTCGTGCTGCTGTTCCTGCTGCAATTCTTCGTGTTTCGCCGTTTAAGACGCCTGGTCGCGGCGACACAGGCATTTGCCAACGGCGATTTCAGCGCGCGCGTAGATGTCACCACGCACAACGAATTGGGCATTCTTAGCGCCGCCTTCAACGATATGGCACAGCGCATCGCTGCCACCTACGAAACCAGCAAAACCCAGCTTTCGGACAAAGAATCACGCCTCAGCGCTATCGTCAACACTACCGTCGACGGCATCATCGTCACCACCGCCAACGGCATCATCGAAACCTTCAATCCCGCCGCCGAGCGCATTTTCGGCTATCGCGCTGCCGAGGTTCTTGGGCAGGGTTTTTCGATGCTCACGCGCACGCAAGGCACAGGCTTGCAGCAAGGACTCACCAGCACCAAGCGCGAAACGCACGGCGTGCGCAAAGATGGCACTGTCTTTCCGATGGATATGGCACTGAGCGCGGTCACGTATGGAGACCGTCACTTATTCACCATCATCGTGCGCGACATCACTGAACGCAAGCGTGCCGAAGAAGCACTGCGCCATTCTGCTCAGCGCCTCGAAGGCTTGCGTGCCATTGACGAAGCGATTCTCAGAGCGCAGTCGCTGGAAGAAGTGGCTAACGCTGCGCTGCAATACATCCGCACGCTGATTCCCTGTGAGCGCGCCGCCGTCTCCAAGTTCGACAAGGTGAAAAATGAAGCCATACAGCTTGTCCTAACCAATGATGATAAGACCAAAACCCTGCCGTTGAGCATCACCTCAGGCAATACAGCGCTGCTCATCTCACTCAAAAAGATGGGCTACCTGTACATCGAAGACATGGAAACCGCGCTCGACCACCTCAAAAGTTTTGAAGCCTTGTTCGAGGAAAAAGATATTCGCTCCATCCTCATTATCCCGTTGATTGTCGAAAATGAAGTTGTCGGCATCCTGAGCTTAGGCTCACGCGCGCCGCGTTTCTTCACCGGAGAACACATTGGCATCGCGCGCGAAATCGCCGCGCAGGTCGCCATCGGTCTGCGCCAGATCATCCTTTACGAACACGTCATCCATCACGCCGAAGAATTGGGACAGCGCGTGCTGGAACGCACCTCAGAAGTGCAAACCTTTAAGACGCTGGTAGATCGCTCACATGACGGCATTATCATCAGCGACGCCACAAGCATCGTCATTATCTACGCCAACAAAGCCGCTCATGTGCTGCTCGGCTATGACCCCGAAAGCGAAGAGTTAATCGGCATGGACACCCGCAACCTGTGGATGCCCGAAGATACAATCATGAGAGATGTTGCCGTTGCCCATGTACGTGGCGGGGGCTGGAACGGCGATATACGCCAGCGGCGCAAAGATGGTACGCCTGTCGATGTCAATGTCAGTGCCGCACTCATCTATAACGTACAAAATCAGCCGTTTATGGGCATTACCCTGCGCGACATGACCGAGCGCAATCTGAAAGAAAAGACGCTGCGCAGCCTGAGCAACTTCCAGCAAGCCATCCTCAACAGCGCCAAAGTCGCCATCATCTCCACCGACTTATACGGCAACATCACCAGCTTCAACCCCAGCGCTGAGCAGATGTTAGGCTACAGCGCATCGGATGTCATCGGCAAGCTCACCCCCGTCGCCTGGTTGGACACTGCCGAACTGGCAGCGCACGCCGCCAACATCTCGCGTGGGCTGGAAATCACGCTGCAACCGGGCGTTGAGGCGCTGTTTGCCGAAGCCAGTCTCGGACATTCTACTGAAGGTGAATGGACACTCATCCGCCAGGACGGTAGCCAATTTCCGGCGCTGCTGTCGATCACGGCAATCCGCGACGAAGTGGGTGGCATCAGCGGCTTTCTCGGCGTCGCTACGGACATCACCGAGCGCAAGCAGGCACAGGAACTACTCATCAAATCGCGCGACTTTTATCTCACCCTGTTTGAAAACTTCCCGGCGCTCATCTGGCGTTCGCGCGCCGATACCCTTTGTGATTACTTCAACCAGACATGGCTGGATTTCACCGGACGCTCGATAGAACAGGAACTGGATTTGGGCTGGACTGAGAACATCCACCCTGACGACCACGACCACGTTTTAAAGACTTATCTTGCATCGTTTGAAGCCTGCCAACCCATGAACATCGAATATCGCCTGCGTCATCACAGCGGCGAGTACCGCTGGATGGTCGATACGGGCAACCCCTTTAACGATCTGGATGGCAACTTTGCGGGCTTCATCGGCGCGTGCATTGACATCAGCGAACGCAAACAGGTCGAAGAGGCGCTGTTGGCGGCGCTGGAAAAAGAGCGCGAATTGGGCGAACTGAAGTCGCGCTTCGTCTCAATGGCGTCGCACGAGTTTCGTACTCCGTTGGCGACCATCCTTGCGACGGCGGATGCGTTGGGCGCGTACCGCAAAAAGATGGACGACGAGCAAATCGAGCGCCGCATCGACAAGATCCGCACGCAGGTCGATCATCTGCGCCGCATCATGGACGACGTGCTGCAACTGGCTCGGATGCAGGCGGGTAAAAACGAGTTCAAGCCTACGGTTGTCGATTTCGATGAATTCTGCCGCGACATCCTTGATGAGTTCCAGAGCCGCCCCGACATCAAACACCGCCTGATTTATACCTGTTCAGAGCGCCCGCTGCCCATTGCTATCGACCCCAAGCTGATGCGCAACATCCTTGCCAATCTGGTATCTAACGCTATCAAATACTCGCCTGACAGCGCTTCGGTCTACATCACGATACGCCGCGACAACGGCACGGTGACGCTGCGCGTGCGTGATGAAGGCATCGGTATCCCCGAAGAAGACCACAAACACCTGTTTGAAGCCTTTCACCGCGCGGTCAACGTCGGCACAATTTCAGGCACAGGCTTGGGCTTGTCGATTGCCAAGCAGTCGGTAGATTCACACGGCGGCACCATCACCTGCGAAAGCGAAGTCGGCATCGGCACAACGTTCACGGTTACACTGCCCGCGCTCAGCCAGGAGCCGTGATACAAAATACCACCACATTTGCAATATCTTGTCTTCGCTGACTCCCCTATTCCAATACTTGCGTGCCAAAATTCGCGCCTTGTGGTATTTTAGAAGCAGACGATGTGGAAAGGATCTGTATGGTAATGTCAAAGCCTGAGCAAACAATTGAAAACCCCTTCGCTGGCTGGACAACCATCGAGGAAGCTGCCGACATGATTAACCGTGACCGTTCTGTCATCCGTTACTGGGCAGACATCGGCAAGATCGCTTGCTTTCCTGTCGGACGTAAGATGAGTCTTGTCAACATCGACGAAGTGAAAGCATATTCCGCCACCGTTCGCCGCAAGCCGGGGGCTGGCAAACGCAAAAGTTGACATTTTGAAACAGGTGTGGCTTCCAGGTCATCGAAAAGCGCTGTAAACCCCCGACCTTTATGATATAACGCGCAAAACGTCGGTTTTCCATTCAAGTTTCGCTCCTTTACGCTAATTCAAATTCGACGCCCCTGTTCCGCCGCAGCGAGGCAAACGCCGCGTTGTCAAAATCACTGAAATAGAATATACTGAACATTTGTTCGCATCCAACGCGGATTGGAGGTACACATGTTTCAGCGCTACATGGATAGTCAATACCGCCGCCCGACAGGCTTGGTAGGACAGTGGATTGGTCGCAAGATGTTGCAGCAGCACCAGCCGGAAAATCGCTGGACGGTGAACTTGCTCGACATTCAGCCCACAGATCGCGTGCTTGAGATTGGCTTCGGTCCCGGTTTCGCCATTCAGCAAGTCGCAAAACTCGCATTTCAAGGCTTTGTCGCGGGCGTGGATTTTTCAAAAGCGATGGTCAGCGCCGCCAGCAAACTCAACGCCGACGCCATTGACACGGGACGTCTGGAAATCCATCATGGCGACGCAGAGCGTCTACCCTTCGCTGACAGCACCTTCAATAAAGCCTTCAGCATCCACAGCATATACTTCTGGACAAATCCTGCTGCGGCGCTGCGCGAAATGTGGCGCGTGCTGGAGCCTGACGGCACTGTCGTTTTGACCATCCTGCCGAAAGAGCGCTGGAACGAAGCCGACCCCGATGCCCCTGTCGGCACACCCGAATGCAAGCCCTACACAGGCGCGGAACTCAGCGTCATGCTCACTCAAGCGGGTTTTACTTCTACCGCTATCAAGTCAGACGCCAACCGCGAATACCGTTCCAACTACTCCGTCGTCGCCCGCAAATAACTTCCCATCACATGCACTCAAAAGTCCCCATCAGTAGCGCAGCAAATCGGCAAAAACAGGAGAACATGATGACCTCAGAACCCGTAACCGTACTCGGCAGCGAACTGCGTATGATGGACTCGAAACATACAGGCAGGCAATATCGCATCACCATTAGCCTGCCGCTGGGTTATTCCAGGTCTCCTGACGAAGGCTGGCCCTTCAACAATACACCCGCCAAATGGTCTGTCGTCTATGTGCTCGACGGCAACCAGTACTTCGGCTTGGTCACGGATATTATTCGCCCGATGGCATGGTGCGGGAGCACAAGCGATGCGATTGTGGTCGGCATTGGCTATCCTGAAGATAGAGATCCTATCGAAGCATTCCGCGAATATTTCACCCGACGCAACGCCGATTTGACCCCTGTTCGGGACGAAGCTGAGGAAAAATCGATGGAGGCGCAGCATAAGCGTCCAGTGCCAACGGGTGATTCAGGCAATTTTCTCAAATTCATCAAGGACGAACTCATACCGATGATCGAGAAAGACTTTCGGGCTGATCCATCCCGGCGAATCCTGGTGGGTCATTCGTATGGCGGTCTGTTCGCGCTCTTTTCTTTGTTTGAAGCGTCTGAGCTGTTTAATGCCCTGATCGTCGGAAGTCCTACGCTCTCGTATGGCAATCGTTTCACTTTTCAGCGTGAGGAAGCGTTCGCGAAGGAACACAAGCAGCTCCCAGCCAATGTTTATCTTTACGTGGGTGAGCTTGAAGAAGACATCCATGATACGACGATGACCGATACGCTCCGTTTGGCTGCTATCATGCAAGGTCGCAAATACGAAGGACTTTCGTTGGTCAAACAAGTCTTTCAGGATCAGAACCATTGTGAAGTTGCTGCGGTAGGCTTTCAGGGAGGGTTGAAGCGCGCGCTCAAAAAGTAGTCATCTTCAGCTTACAGGTAGAAGTCGCCTCCTAACGAAACGTGCGGCGCAGCAGAACTGTTTGAATCTGATACCAAATCTCTCCTCCATTGAGTTCAATTACTGAGCCTCTTACGGCAGTTTTACATTTGCCATGTATCCTTGCATTGATTCACTTTCTAATTGGAGTAAACATGGCTGAAACCTTAAACTTGGAAAAAAAACCACTTGCCCGGCGCATGATCAAGGCAAAACTCAATGTCGACAAAAAGCGGCTGAAAAAACTGAAACTTGTCGCCGTCGCCTTTTCGCACGTTGAACGCGAATGGTTCCCGACAGAAGATGCCTACGAAGCAGAAGTCGAAGTCGTTGACCGCGCGGCGCAGGTCGTTGAAAAACTCAAGGAACTGGGTATCGAAGCGAAAGGTTATCCCGCAGACCGTTATTTCCTCACCAACATCATTATTGATCGACCCGACATTGTGTTGAATCTGGTGGACACGCTGCGCGGAAAAGACCTGCTCAGCACGGCAATTCCTGGCGCGCTGGAACTGGCGAACATCGAATACACAGGTGCGGAGATGCGCGGGCTGGTCATCGGCAGCGAACGCAGCATGATGAAACAACTGCTCATGGCAAACGATATTCCAACGCCGGACTACCAGTTCATTCAGCGGCGCGGCACATCAATACGCGAAGATCTTGGATTGCCCCTGATTGTCAAGCTCAATGAAAGCGGCGGCAGTGTGGGCATCGATAACGCCGCTGTCAGAAAGACGTTTGAAGACGCTCAGGAACGAGCCAACGAATTGATTGGCACGTATAAGCTGCCGGTCATTGTCGAGAAGTTCATCGACGGGCGCGAAGTCACGGTGATTGTCTTTGATGACGGCAAGAAGAAATATGTCTTCATGGGCGAAAAAGTTTTCCACAAGAAACCCGATGGTGAATACGCCTTCACCAGCATTGAATCCTACGATGACCCTGACTTTGCTACCTATCAGCGGCTTGACGAAGAACCACTCGCGTCAAAAATCGCTGACATCGCTTCACGCTCCTTCACCGTCTTACGCAACCGCGACTACGTGAAATTTGACGTGCGCGTCGACAAACAAGGTAATCCTTTCATCACCGACGCCAACCCCAATACCGCTTTCGGTCCTGGGATGCCCATCACCGAAATCTCGGAGCTTTACGGGGTGAAGTTTGAGGATATGTTAGCGAGCTTAATGACGAAACATGCGAAAAACGTATAACTTCAACACACCTGTTGATTACTTCAAACTGAAACGTGCGACTCAGATTTCCGAGTCGCACTGTGGACCTGCCACGATCCAGATGCTGCTGAGCAACGTCGGCGTTGACGTCACGCAGGATAAAGTCGCGGAAGCAGGCGATGCAACAGAACTCATCGAGCGCAACGGAATGCGTGTTGACCAGCTTGCGAACGCCGTGATTAAACTTGCGCCCGATGTCCAGTTCTGGTTCAAAGAGCACTCCAAGCTGAGCGAACTCATGGCGATCATCACCGAACATCAGTACCCGGTAGGTGTGGAATGGCAGGGCATTTTCGATGATGATGAGGAAGATGATGACGATGGTGATAACGACTATGGACACTACAGCGTCATCACACATATCGACTTCGAGAAGCAGGAGTTAATCATCGTTGATCCCTACAAGGATTTTGTCTCGCGTGACCGTATTATGTCGTTCAGCGAATTTGATGAGCGCTGGTGGGACTATAACGAGGTCATCAATCCAGCAACAGGCAGCGCCCAACTCGTCAAAGACGAACATCTGATGTTCATCATCACGCCCAAAGACGAAACCTTCCCTGAAACCCTCGGCATGATGAAGGCGTAACTCTATAAACCACCGCAGACAAAGGAATCATCTCTCGGTGCTCTCGGCGTCTCGGTGGTTCAATTTCTTCGCTCTTTTTCTTCTCTTTGCGAACATCGTTGTACTCAACGCAGCGTCTTGGCGGTTAATCTTGCATTTTCAACTCATTGCTCATCACTCATTGCTCGTTGCTCATCACTCGTTGCTTTTCCCTATCCACCGCGCGCACGATTTCCATCAGTCGGCGCGCACGCTCCGTCAGCGATGCCACCGCCTGTGCTGAGCCATCAAACGACGACGGAAGCAACACGCTGCCCAGACCGAGCGCCACACCCCCCGCACGCAGGAAATCAGCCGCGTTTTCCAGCGACACCCCACCCGTCGGAATTAAGTCAACATCGCTCAGCGGCGCGCGAATCTGGCGCATGTAATTCGGTCCACCCAACGACGCCGGGAACAGCTTCACCAAGCGTGCCCCTGCCCGCTGCGCCGTGCGGATTTCCGTTGGCGTGAATGCGCCGGGAATCGGTTCCATACCGCAGTCCAGCGCCGCCCGAATCACCTCTGGAAATGTATCCGGTGAAACGATAAAGCGCGCGCCTGCCTCATGCGCCTGCCGCACATGCTCGACCTCGACTACCGTGCCCGCGCCCACCAGCATCGTCTCACCGTACTCTTTCGCCAGCGTCTCGATCAACCCCAGCGCGCCGCGTGAATTCATCGTCACTTCCACAGCCGTCACGCCACCTTCCAGCAGCGCGCCCGCAATCTGATGAATGGTCTCGACGTAATCCCCACGCACAATCGCAATCACGCGCGCCGCTTTCAACGCCTCTTTCATAATTATCCCTCCCTAAAATGCTCAATCCCTGAATTGTACCCACTGAATTCTTTATCGCATTATCCACACATCCAATTTCTACCTTCTCTTCTCTTTGCGATGTTTGCGCCTTTGCGGTTCATCTGCATTTGCATTTGCTGTCCGCTGTCCGCTGAAAGCTAATCCGCTTAGCAGTACAATAGTCATCCCCTTACTTTTCTCCCGTACACCAAACTCAGACGAACACGTATTCTTTTTGTAACACGGCACAAACCCGTGAACAGTATTTTTAGATGAGGATTAAGAATGTGAATCGCAAAATAACCATTTTTGCTGCCGCGCTTGTTACGCTGCTGCTGACGCTGGGATTTTTCAGTCAGCGCCCTGTCGCAGCGCAGGAAGGCAGACAGGTGTGGGCGTACTATATGGGCTGGTGGACGAATGAGTCATGGGGCAGCGGCTTGCTCACAGATCGCCCGGCGCAGTTATATGACTCACGCGATGGCGGCGCATTAGGTCGCCAGATCGAACAGGCGCAAAGCGCGGGCATCGACGCCTTTATCGTAAGCTGGTTCGGTCCCAAAAACGACAACCTGACCAACCAGAACTTTAACCTGCTGCTCGATCAGGCAGCAGCACGCGGCTTCCGCATCGGCGTGACCATCGACATGTACCAGTCGGACTACAATGCCAACGTCGCAGAAATCACCGAGTCGCTCAACTACATCATCAATGACCGCGCCAATCACCCGGCGTATCTGCGCTACGGCGGCAAGCCCGTGATCTATTTCTGGAATCAGGCGCGCCTCTCTGTCGCTGAATGGTCAAATCTGCGCAATCAGCTTGATCCTAATCGCAATACCATCTGGGTTTCGCAAGGCACAAGCACCTCCTACATCGGACCTTTCGACGGCTTGTATCTGTTCAACACCGCATGGTCGGGCAACCCCGCATCGACAGCAGCAACCTTCCGCACGCGCGTCGCCAATGCAGGCGGTACATTCTACTCGCCCACCGTTGTCCCCGGCTGGGATGAAACGCTGGTCGCCGCAAGCGAAGGGCGCACAGGAACGACTTCACCGCAAGCCCGCGCGGACGGCGCATTCCTGACGAGAAGCTGGAACGGCGCAGCCAGCAGCGGCTCCAACGTAATTTTGATCGTCAGTTGGAACGAATACTTTGAGAACTCGCACATTGAGCCAAGCGTCAACTACGGCACACAGGCGCTCGACATCCTGCGTCCGTTGATCGCAGCGTGGGAAAGCGGTGCTCCTGTTGGCTCCGTCGCGGCGGGCAGCGCACCAGCCACATCCGGTGGCACAGTGGTGACGCCCAACGTCCAGCTTAATGTGCGTACAGAACCCAGCGCCACATCGCCGCGTATCGGGCGCATCAATCCCGGTGAGTCCTACGCTGTGACAGGTGAAGCGAACGGCTGGTACGCCATCAACTACAACGGGCAAACGGGTTACGTTTCTGGCGCGTATGTGACCGTCAGCAACGGTGCGCACAAGGGCACTGCGGTAAAGAATGTAAACCCATGGCGGGAGATGATCGAGTGTCACGGGCAGGAGGCCTGGTCGCGGCAGCTGATGGAGTGGCGTTTCTTCCCGAACGCTCTTTCTGAGGAGAAGTATCAGTGGTTTCACCAAACGCAATCCACGAGTTCCAGGGAAGCCACGCTCGATCTCGCGACGCTGAGATACCCCGCGGTATCCGATGAGCTTTGGATTCAACATCTACGCACGAATCAGCTTGAGGTGGTTGCACTGGGTGGCGGCGGCATCCAGGAAGCCCGTCTGGAAGACTACGTGGTAAGTGGCTTGGTGGATTTCGACGACATCTCCTATGACGATCACGCAGACCTGCTTTACGACTTGGCGGCTCAGACCGTGCAACATTTCCGCACCTATCTTTCAGAGGATGATACCCGCAAGGTGTTGCGCTGCTGGACGAGGTTGAACTGTCCCACCTCGCGCATGCGGAAGAGGTTCTGCGCCGAGATGTCGCCGAAGAGCAGGAGTTCGCCGAGCTGGATGGTGGCATCCGCCTGCGTGGCGCCCGCCATCGCGAACCCCAGCGCCAACGCCACGACGCGACCCAAGCGTCCCCCGAAACGCGCCTTCGCCATCAGCTTCCCTCCTCGGCCGGCGAGCTACCCGCCAAGGAGCCCACCGACGTTGCTGACCACGATTAACGGCCGCGCCATACTCCATTTTCGCCGGCGATAGCAAGCGACGAAGGGGAGTTCGGAGCAGATGCGACGTGGGCGTC
>CALMZT010000679.1 GCA_937870805.1 uncultured Chloroflexota bacterium | reverse complement strand
TGGACATTGGGTTCGTATAGCCCGAGATATGATACGGCAAGAAGGATATATGCTCAACCGCGCCGCTGAATTGTACACAATGGTCGGTATCACAGTGATGGATGCCTTTATTGCCACATGGAATCACAAATATTTGTATCCACTGTTGCGCCCAGTAACGTATATCAATGAGTACATTAACCCACGCTGGCAAACGTATCTGGCAAGCCCGGGTTTCCCTGAATATCCTTCTGGACATTCAACCGTCTCAGGTGCTGCGGCAACTATACTAACAAGCTATTTTGGAGGACCGCGCGCGTTCTCAAATGAGAATGTTACCCCCAACCAGGGTCAAGTAACACGCTCGTTCACTTCCTTCTGGGCAGCCGCCAGCGAAGCGGCAATCTCTCGCATGTATGGCGGTATCCACTACCGTGCAGCAATTGAGAACGGGCTTGAAATGGGACGCTGCATCGGGGATTACATTGCCACACGTATTCGCCTAAATCCGATTCGACAGGGTGAATAAAACCCCCAAAGTGCGGTAAACTCAATAAGCTGTAAAAAGGGCATAGCACAACGCTATGCCCTTTGCTTATCTTGGATGGAAACAGGAGTAAAACGTTGATTAAGGTTGTTTCTGTTGCTCAAATGCGTGAAATTGAAGCGGCTGCTGATGCTTCTGGAATGAGCTATGACACGATGATGGAAAACGCGGGACATGCCGCCGCCGCAAGAGCCATGAAAATTGTTGCTGGGCTGCCCGATGCGCGAGTAACTGTGTTGGTAGGTCCCGGCAACAACGGTGGCGATGGGCTGGTCGCTGGACGCATCATCGCGCAGGAAAGCAGTGCAGTAGTGCGTTTTTATCTGTTGAAACGCCGCGATGAATCCGATGCACATTTTAAAGCGGTCACGGATGCAGACTTGTTTGTGGCATATGCTGAGGATGATCAACAGTATCGTGTATTACGCAATATGGTAGCGAGTGCCGATTTGGTCATTGATGCTCTGTTCGGGATCGGTGCAAAACTGCCTTTCAAGGATGATGCCGCCAAAGTGCTGCGCAATGTCAATCAGGCTTTAAATGAGCGCCGTTCTGAAAAACCACAAGGAGTAACGATAAATCCGGCATTTCCCGATAAAGTCAGTGCGCCTCCTGTCCCTTATATGCTATCTCTTGATTGTCCAAGCGGCTTGGATTGTGATTCAGGCGAACTTGACAAAAACGCAATTAAAGCCGATGAGACAATTACGTTTATCGCAGCCAAACCCGGCTTAGTGACTTTTCCAGGGGCAGGTAATGTTGGCAAGTTGTCAGTCGCTGGCATTGACATTCCTGAGGATCTACCCCCATTAAAAGCCATTAACGTGACACTGGTTGATGCACAGATGGCGAGTATGTTGCTGCCTGTACGCCCATTAGATAGCCATAAGGGCACTTATGGAAAAGCGTTGATCGTGGCAGGGTCTGTCAATTACATTGGTGCGCCGAGTTTGGCTGCGCAAGCCGCCTATCGGGTGGGCGCGGGACTCGTCACTGTCGGTGCGCCACAACCAGTAGTTGCTGCGCTTGCTGCCCAATTAGCGGAACCTACATGGCTGCTTTTGCCTCATGATATGGGGGTGTTATCTGAAAAGGCTGCCGATCTCATCCGCGAAGAGCTGCCCAATTGTCAAGCACTGCTTCTCGGTCCCGGATGGGGACGTGAGAACACAACGCGCATGATGCTTACAGAGTTGTTCAGTGTCGCAAGCGAAGCTCAAGCACGCCGTAATCGTCGAGCAATTGGCTTCTTATCGATAAAACAGGAAGCATCTGAAGCCGCTGAAAAAGCAAATAGTAACTTTCCTCCGTTAGTGATCGATGCCGATGGACTTAATCTGCTCAGTGAGTTAGATGAGTGGTGGAAACTGCTGCCTCCCAATACGATTTTAACGCCACATCCAGGTGAGATGGCAAGACTTACCAAGTTAGATAATCAGGCGGTTCAGTCAAAACGTTTAGAGATTGCCAGCAGTAAAGCAGCCGAATGGAAAGCAGTTGTCGTTTTGAAGGGCGCGCATACGATCATCGCCGCACCTGATGGTAGAACGGCGATTTTGCCCTTTAAAACCGATGCATTAGCAAAAGCAGGCACAGGCGATGTACTTGCAGGCACGATCACTGGATTTTTGGCGCAAGGGAGCGCTGCCTATGACGCTGCCGTCGCGGGTACTTACGTTCATGCCTTGGCTGGTCAACTGGCGGCCGAATGGTTGGGGAGCACACGCAGCGTCATGGCGCGTGATGTAATTGACTCCTTATCGGAAGCGTTGGGGATGTTGGCTTAATCCTGAAGGACATCCTATAAGAGTGTCCTTATTTGTCGAGTCCAAGTTCTTCTAGACGGCGGCGTGCAGCAGCTTTACCCACTGCAATACTGTCTGCTGCTGCGTCTGTCGGGGCAGAAGTTTCGAGTTTATCGCGCTCTAACCGACCAATGCCTGTGATATGCTGCCGGGTTGCCTTGCCACTTTGGGGTGTACTCAGCAGTGTGGCAACTCCACCGATCACCAGCCCAAACACAAAGCCCCAGAAGATCGCTTGGTCGTTTAGTCCTTCGTTATAACGATTTTGCCGCATCTTGTACTGCCTTTTCAGCGGGACGTATTGCCTTACGGATATTGGCGAGTTCACTGAAGAACGCCGCAAGACCCGCAAAGAATGCGCTGATACGAATGAGGGGTCCAACAGCGTTGATGTTGACGAATTCTGCGGTGGTTTGCACTTCTCTGACGGTTGCTTTCATGCTATCGAGGATGACACGGAACTCAGTTTTCAGTAGATTGATAAAACGTGTCACCTGTACGACAAATGCCACAAACGCGATGCTAATTAGGATACCTTGTAAAGCCAGGGCAATTAGAAATACATCGCGTATGACCTGTACAATGGCAGAGGCTTCGCTGTTAGTGAGAGCGATCAGGAGCGCGCCGCCGAGCAGCCGCGCGCCGCGAGGCGCGCCGGGCGCCGCGAGGGACTTCATGCTCCCGCCCTCGGCCTGAGGCGCCGTGGCTTGACGCCGCTTGCCCGCGTGCGGACCGCCTGTGTGACGGGCGGCAAACAAAGGTGACGCCCCCGTCATTATCATCTGCGCCATGTCGCAGCAGCTCGTCCGTCCCGCCGCCGACCCGCAC
>CALMZT010000678.1 GCA_937870805.1 uncultured Chloroflexota bacterium | reverse complement strand
GATATACATTTTGAGCTGCTCCACGATTTGAGCGTCTGTCAGTTCCGTGGACTCATCACCTCCCACGACAAAGGTCATTCCCTTTTGATCGAGCCACTGGCGGGCAGCCTGGGACTCCTGATCAGTGACGAGGCGCATCTCCGCGAGCAGAGCGGACTGACTGAATCGCTCCTTATAGATGCCGCATGGGTTGAGCAATTCATCGTCGATGATGGCGTTGTACATGCCCATACTGCCCTCATCGAAGATCCCCAAAATTGCTTTGTCGGTTTTGATTTGTTTCGCCAGAGAACGCCCCAGCTGAGATTCCTCCTTCGGCAGCCGCGCCAGATCAAGGTCCCGGACGTGAGCCGTGTCGTGAGTGATGGTGCCCTCCCGCAGCCATTGACGAATCCCGCGGAGAAAGAAATCATCCTGGAAATTCTCACTCCAGATCGTGCTGTAAGCAACTCCCATCTTTGTCAGGGATCCGTTCAGATTCAGCATGCCCACCAAGCCTGGCCACTGTCCGCTCCAGTTTGCCACGGTCAAGATAGGACCCTGATGATCCCGCAACCCCGCCAAAACATGGTAACTATATTGCCACACTGCAACTGCCACGATCAACGGGGCCTGCGGGGGAATGGATTTGAAGACATCCATGCCCATGCGCTGGTTCCAGATGAAACCGTGCTTGAGTTCGGGGTCGTAAGCGTGCCCGCGCACGACAGTCACCCCTTGTCGGGCGAAAGCATCCACGACGCGATCTTCCATATCTTTTTGCGCTGCCCAGCACGTCTGGTTCGCGGACAGTCTTAAATCACCGCTGGCAACCAGCACAGCGGTGTTCGGCGGTACAGGTTGGGGTTCTTCTATTTGGGGCAAAGAATAAGGGGTCATCGAAAGTTATCCTTTAAATGCATCTTTCATGCTGCTTGCGTAAAATGCGCCGCGGCTCAGCTAAGTTAAGTGGATTTTACCGCATCTCGCCTCGTCGGGCATGATACTTGGTGCTAAAAGGTTTGAGCTTGGATGAGATGTACAAAGATCATCCATCAGTTGCGCGCTTGGCTTGGGCGATGTTACAATTTTGCAAGATTCTTATTCGTCAAGTCTGTTTTAGGCACAAAGCTCATACCATTACTGAGGAGACCGTGTGAAGCCAAGTTTTGAGGGGGTGCTGCTGGTAGGATTGGGAGGCTTTGTCGGCGCGAACGCTCGTTATCTGCTGAATCTGTGGATGAGCAATTGGGCGGGCAGTGCATTTCCCTGGGGAACGCTGCTCATCAACGTGACAGGTTCATTTGCGCTGGCGCTGTTTATCGCGTGGGCAGCGAATCGGACAACGCTCATTCCTGAACTACGTTTTCTGTTCGCAACAGGCTTTTGTGGCGCGTATACCACCTTCTCGACCTATGCCAACGAAACGATAGCATTATTTCGAGATCAACAGTGGCTGGCGGGCTTAAGCAACATCCTCGTGACCAATGCGCTGTGCTTTGTCGCTGTCTTATTGGGACTGCTGTTGGGCAGTCGTCTATAACCCTGGAGCGAATCTGTGCAAGATTTATGGAAAGTCATCTTACTCGGCATCATTGAAGGGATCACCGAGTTTCTACCGGTTTCTTCTACCGGACATTTGATCGTCGCTGCCGCGCTGCTGGATTTTCAAGCGGCAGGCAGCACGTTTGAAATCTTTATCCAATTGGGGGCTGTCGTTGCCGTCATCGCTTATTTCTCGCGTCAGTTGTTTGAGCAGGTGCGGCGTGTGCCTTCCGATCAGGGAGTACAGCGGTTGTGGTTAGGGATCGTCGTTGCGTTCATTCCGGCGGCTGTCATCGGCTTCCTGTTCAACGATTGGATTGACAGCGTGTTGTTTAACCCGACGGTGGTTGCGATTTCGCTGATTGTTGGCGGCGTCATCTTTTTGATTATTGAACGGCGTCCAGTTAGCGATGAAGGACGTACAACCGAACTCACGGCGATTTCGCTGCGCCAGGCATTGTTCGTGGGACTTGCGCAGACGTTGGCTTTAATACCGGGCGTCTCACGTTCTGGGGCATCGATTATTGGCGGAATGCTGGCAGGATTGAATCGCCAGGTGGCTACGGAGTTTTCATTCTATCTGGCGATTCCGACGCTGGGCGTAGCGACCATTTACTCACTGGTGAAGGATTTGGATGTGCTGTCGCAGAATGATCTCGTTTACCTCATCATCGGTGCCGTAATTTCGGGCATCGTGGCGTGGATGTCGATTGCATGGCTGCTGCGCTACATCGCGCGGAACAACTTTGTCGCGTTTGGTTATTATCGCATTATCGCGGGGGCGCTCATTCTGGTGCTGGTGCTGTTGGGTGTGTTCGGATCGTAAATCCTTACGGTATCTGCCTACTTTTTATGAGTATGATAGTAGTTATAGATGTCAGCGAAAGAACGGGATGTCCGTCATAACCGAGCGCTCTCTCCTTATCTTAGTGGTTGTTGAAGACGCGCAGCTTCGTGCTCAGCTTCGTCAAATTCTGGAATACGAAAGCTATCGTGTGGCGGAAGCGTCGTCTTTTGATGAAGTCATCGCCCTTTACGATGAGATCAAACCCGCATTGGTTCTGGTCGATTTTCGCATGACAGGCGCGTTTGAGCTGTGTGAGTCACTTAGAGAGAGTTTTCCTGCCGAAACCGTGCGTATTGTTGCGTTGATTGAATCGTTTGACTTAGAGGAATCGTTTTATAACTCATTGCAATCTTCCTTGCTTGATGAAATCGTGCCGATGGCGATATATGAAATGACTCTGGCTCGCCGTGTTCGCAGCGTGTTGGGCGATGAAGAACGAGAGCGCGTCGATGCCGAACATTACCGTGCACTGTTCAATCGTTCGCTTGATGCGGTATATATCAATGACCTGAAAGGGAATTTCATTGATGTCAACGATGCGGCATCGAACCTATTGGGCTACACACGCGAAGAATTGCTGTCCTCCAATTTGAGACAGATTGTTGATTCCAGTCACGGTACACGCATCGGGGAGATTAAAGAGATTCTTGCACGCGAGGGATTTTATCGCACGCAGGGTGATTTCAAGCTCGTCAGCAAAAGCGGCGAGGTGCTGTTTTTTGAAGCGAACTTTTCTGCTTTGTATCACAATGGCGCGTTCAGTTCCGTACTCACAGTTGCCCGCGACATCACCGAACGCCGACGGATGGAAAGCGCCGAACGCGATCAACGGATGCTTGCGGAAGCGTTACGCGATATCGCCGCGACTTTGAACAGCACCCTTGAACTTGATGTTGTGCTTGACAAGGTGTTGGATCAAGTGGCGCGTGTGGTGCCACATGACACGGCGAGCATCATGTTGTTTGACGGCGATGTGGCGCGTATTGTGCGGCATCGCGGTTTTACCCCCTATGGCTTGGACGAAACCATTTTATCGTT
>CALMZT010000677.1 GCA_937870805.1 uncultured Chloroflexota bacterium | reverse complement strand
GGCTCATTTATCCGCTTAAACTTTCCAGAGCTAAACTATCCAGCGCAGACGTTGGGCATTATTTTGATCTTCGTGGGCTTCCTCATGGCAACGAATGTTCCTGACGATGCGCCCCTGAAAAAGGTACGCGGCGCGGAGACCGCATGAGAAGCCATCAGCCATCAGCGTTCAGCTTTCAGCGATTAAGCTCAGGCGATAAATGGTCACTGGGTTTTATGCTGCTGCTGGCGTTGGCGTGTGCCTTGCTCGTGTTGATACAACCAGACATCGGCGCGCAGTTGTCGGCGCTGCGTGCGCTGCATTACTGGCTGAGCCGCGCGAGTCTGTTGATGGCGCTGCTGATGCTCGGCGCAGCGGTGTATATCGGCTTGGTGCGGCATGGCGATGTGACGCCGCTGTTCCGCCGCGCGACGTACACAATCGTGGGGTTTATGTTCATCGAGGCGTTAATTGGGCTGGCGATGTACGCCTTGATCGGCGCGCGTCCGTATGATGAAGTGCATTTGATCTATGGCATGGGCGCAGTGCTGTCGCTGCCGTTTTTCATCTACGTCGAAACCACTGCCAGGAAGCGCCCGGCGATGGGCAGTTATATCTGGGGCTTCGCCATTTTAACAGCAATCATCGTGCGTCTGTATATGACGGGCGCAGCAGGATAAGTACAGCAATGAGTGGAAAGCAATGAGCAATGAGAGTACAGATTATCAAATCTTCTCTCATTGCTGACTGCTGATTGCTGAAAGCGGTTCGCTATCTCGTGTAATTGTTGGGATTGCTCTGCGTGCCCTTTTTGCCATCGGGCCACGTGGTACGCTCATCGAAGCGCACGCCCGTGACATTGGCACCTTGCAGAGAGGCGTTGGTCAGGTTCGCGCCGTTGAGGATGGCGTTGGTCAGGTTCGCGCCTGTCAGCCGTGCGCCTGTCAGGTCGCAGCTTGTAAAGTTCACCTGAGTCAGGTTCGCGGCGTTCAGGTCGGCAAAAGGCAGTTTGGAGAGCGAAATATCTGCGCCCGTTGCGTTGATGCTGCGCAGAATCGCCTCTTGTAGATTGCAGGCTTGCATCACAGCCCCGCGCAAAATCGCACCTTCCAAATGTAAGCGGCGCATATCCAATGCCGTTAAGTCCACACCCGCAAGGCGCGGATTCGGTCCGGCGGCAACCAGCGCGAGAATCAGTTGTTGACGGTTAATCTCAGCCATTTATCTCATGCTCCTTGTAGTATGCGATCATCTGGTCAATGGTCGTATCGAGTGAAGTCGTGGGTGTCCACCCGGTAGCGCGCTTGATCTTTTCGGTGCTGGGCACGCGGCGGCGGAAGTCCTCAAAGCCCGGTTCGTAGGCTTCGGCATAGGGTATCAGCTTAATTTCTGAGGGGCTGTCGGTGCGCTCAATAATGCGTTCGGCAAGCTGCAAGATGCTGATTTCTTCACTGCTGCCGATGTTGAATACTTCGCCAACCCCATCAGACATGGTAGCGAGACGTTGGATAGCGTCTATGACATCCAGCACGTTGCCGAAGCAGCGTGATTGCTGACCATCGCCATACACGCGGATGGGTTCGCCCTTCATCGCCCATTGGACGAAGCGTGGAACGACCATGCCATATTGTCCACTCTGGCGTGGTCCCACTGTGTTAAACAGGCGAAAGATGACGACAGGCAGCCCGATCTCGCGGTGATATGCCAGTGCGAGGAATTCATCAATCGCTTTCGACGTGGCATATGCCCAACGGTTGCGCGAAGTCGGTCCCATCAGGCAATCGTTGTCTTCCTCAAAGGGGAAGCTGACACCTTTACCATACACTTCAGAGGTGGAGGCGATGAGCACCTTTTTGCGGTAGCGACGCGCCGTCTTGAGCACGACTTCGGTGCCGCCGATATTGACTTCAATCGTATTGATGGGTTCGGTGATGATTTTTTGCACGCCGACAGCCGCAGCAAGGTGATAGATGATGTCGCACTCGCTGACGAGCCGGTCCATAACAGTTGAGTTGCGAATATCTTCAATGGCATAGCGGAAGTCGGGACGACCTTCCAGCGGCGCGATATTTTTAAATTGTCCGGTGCTCAGATCGTCAATCACCGTGACCTGATAACCGTCCTTCAGCAGCCGTTCCGCTAAATGACTGCCAATAAATCCTGCGCCGCCCGTAATCAGTGCATGTGTCATTCGTGTTCCTGATCGCCTAATCGTTAACGTAGGGGCAAGGTGCGCCTTGCCCCTACAAAGGTTGCCAATTGATTTGTGCCATGTTACCGCAATCATCCCCCTGTCACAAGACTGAGCCGTTTAGCGGGAGTGGCTAACATCGTGGATATGAACAAGGGGTTTAAACCCCTTGTTGGACAAAATACCCTTGCCTTTAGCCACTCCCCGTTTAGCCCGGGGCGATTGCATCAAAATCACAGCTTGGATCAAGGAAGGTCAGAAACGTCATTGTAGGGGCGAACACACAGGTTCGCCCGATGGTCTGCCCTGTACGTTTGTCCCTACAAATATCTTGTGAACCCTTGTAACCTTCAAACTAAATTTGATGCGATGTCCCTGCCGTTTAGCCCACTTGCGCGTTTGTATCGGGTCGTGATAGAGTAAAGTTAGAAAGTTTGTATTCTGTAACTTCGAGGGGTACGTGACTGATGGCTGAAAAAATCCTGGTGATCGACGATGAGGAAGCAACGGTACAACTCATCTCCATCTTGTTGGAACGGCGAGGTTATGAGGTCATAAAAGCCTACCGCGCTGAAGATGGCTTGCGTAAAGCCTATCGTCACCAACCAGATCTGGTGTTGTTGGACATTATGATGCCTGATATGGATGGTTGGGAAGTGTGCAAGCGGATGCGCGAAATGTCCGACATGCCCATTATCTTCCTGACAGCGCGCGGTGAAGTGCGAGACGTCGTGCGCGGGCTGGAGATGGGCGCAGATGATTACGTTGTCAAGCCTTATGACAATGATGAACTGGTAGCGCGCGTTCGTGCGCATCTACGCCGTTCGCCACGCCCGAATGTCAGCGAGGAGTTGACGTTCGACGGCGGCGAATTCCGCATCAACTTCATGAACCGCGAAGTCTATGTGCGCAACGAGATCAAGCATCTGACACCGAAAGAGTTTAACCTGCTGGGCATTCTGGTGCGCAACGCGGGACGTGTCGTCACGCGCACGGATCTGGTGACGCAGGCATGGGGCGAGGAATACGCCGACGCTATCGACAGCCTGAAATTGTACATTCACTACCTACGCCAGAAACTCGAAGTCGATCCACAGCAGCCCGATTATATTCTGACTTCACGCGGCGTCGGTTATCGGTTCGCCAGCCGCTAAACTGAAATAAGCTCAGCTTCATAAATGCCTCACAAAAAATTGAGGCATTTTTCATTTAGAACTATTACAATCTCAACTCTTTGTGCATTAATTCTCAATGTATACTGAAGGCATTATCCTCTGAATTATCAGGAGACGATCATGCCTTTTCAAATGGGTTGGCACAAGGAAAACTGCATCGTTAAAGTGCTCGTGTGCGGCGACATTACCTTAAACGACGCGAACAATCTCAACCGCGCATTGGTAGAGTATTTAGATTGTGTCCAACAGCCCGTACATGTTTTGTTTGATGCCACACAGGTTAACAGTTTCCCGACGAGCCACCTACAGATCAAGAACACGCTGACCTGCATGGATCACGCGCAGCTTGGCTGGATTGCCTTCATTGACGATGGCGCTGCCGCAAACCCACTGCTCCCCATCGTTTCGCAGTTGTTGGGCGACAAATTTCGCGCTTTTCCTCATCTGAAAGCGGGACTGGAGTTTTTGAAGTCACAAGACTCGATGTGGATGGGTGCAGTCATGGTAAATCGGCAGTTCGCTAACGCCCAGCCTTCAGGAAGTTTCCCACAACGCGCTTAAATTCATCCCATTTTTCGTCGTGGATGCCGTGACCACACTTGAACATTTGCAAGCGCCCGTTTTTCGCCTGCTCTACAA
>CALMZT010000676.1 GCA_937870805.1 uncultured Chloroflexota bacterium | reverse complement strand
GGCAGTTTGATGAACTGTTGAAATATGCTGGCACGCACAGGATTCCGGCGAAACGCGCACAGGATTGCATCATTGAAACGGCTGGAAAAAATGGCATATCAGTGCAATTGCCACCTGGCTACGACATGCAAATAAAACTTACTTGCCCCACATGCGGGACGATTAACGACGATCAACACTACTGCCGCACGTGCCCCACAGAACTCAAAATTACCTGTCCGTCATGCGGTCAGGAAGTGCTTGCCGAGAACGGCGCGTGCGGCAACTGCGGGTTTCCAGTCGGCAACAAGGCTGTAGTGCAGGAAGCTCTAAAGGCGATCAAGCTGTTGGTCACGCAAAAAAATTTAGATGACGCTTCAGAAAGGCTCGAATTTGCGTCCAGCGCGTGGTCAACCAGTCCGCCGAAACCTCTCAAGGATGAGTTGACCACGCAGATCGCCGAACAGCGCAGAGCGTTGGATCGCGCCCTTGATGACCGACGTAAGCACACTGAAGAACAGCGCAAGCACGAAGCCGAACAGCGTCAACGCACTCAGAAACTGTGTCAAGCGTTAGATGATCACCATTATTACGAAGCACGGCGAATTCTCGGACACCTCGACCCATCAGGTAAAGATTCGACGCATAACGCAGCGCGTAAAGAGGCAAATGAGGCTATTGCGTGGGCTGAGGCCGAGTTCACAAAAGCCAGCGAACGCGAATTACGCGGCGAAGATGTCATTGATCAATATCAAGCGATTCTACGCCGATGCAGCGACCTTAAAGCCGCCCAAGATGCACTGGCAAAGTCGCCGCCGCTGCCCGCTGCTGCCCTGAATGCCACTATGTCCTATGGACGGATCGTCTCTCTAGCGTGGAAGTCCAGCACATCCAAGAACGTCGTGTACACGATTGTGCGGAAAGCGAACACTCGTCCAATTTCTGCCGCTGATGGCGAAGTGATCGCGCAAAAAGTTAGCGGCACGGTCTACGACGATGCGACCCCGCCAGTCGGCAAGCCTGTGTACTATGCTGTTTACACCAACCGCGAAGGCGTGCTTGCGAAGACCGGCACGATACTCGCACAGCCTGTGATCGTGACCGCACCTGTGGCCAACGTCCGCGTACAGGTGAGCAGCGGACAAATCTATTTGCAATGGGATGCGCCGGACAATGTTTCAGAAATACGCATCTACCGCTCCGAGTCGCGCCCACGCAGCGCAACAGACGGTAAACAGATCGCGGCGCTTGACCGCACACAAGCGGTGGATCGCGGTTTGGCCAATGGGAAGCTCTACTATTACACTCTGATCCCCGTCTTTGTGAGTCACGGCGAACTGCCTGAAATGACAGGCTCTAGTGTCATGGTGGAGGCCACGCCGGACGAGCCGCCAAAGCCGATCACGAAAGTACACAAAGAGATCAAAGAGATCAGACCGGGCGAGCGTGAGATACATCTGACGTGGGATGCGCCGCTTAAGGGCGAAGTAGTCGTTTTGCAGTCCGATACCAAGCTATCGCTCTCGATGGGTCAACTTATCCCGCAGGACAAGGTGACGGTGTACGGAAAATCATTGCCAGCGCGAAACAATCATCTCACGGTGCGTCCGCCGAATAATGCACAGGTTTACTTGACGCTGCTGGTGCTGTTTCAGAAGCAGTTTTACGTAGGTGTGACAATAGAGTACGTCAATCTCGAAGATGTCGCCAGGTTGACGTTTGTCCGTGAACAAAATGCCTTTCGCCTCAAGTGGGATTGGGTAGCCAGCAGCCACAAGTGCATCGTCACCTATCGGTATGACAATTATCCAACCACTCATAACCAGCAAGGTTCTGTCCGCCAAGAGATCACGAAAGCCCAATACGATCAGGCGGGCGGTTTCCGCATCAATAGGCCGGAAAAACGGAATCATTACATTGTCGTCTATGCCGTGATCGGCGAGGGTGATCAGCAGGTGATCGCGTCTGGACTGAGTACTTCAGCAAGGACGTGCATCGTGGTCGAGGACTTGATCAGGGTGGATTACCAAGTCAGACGCATAGGCAGGCTTCTTGGCAGAAGGGGCAGACTCACCCTTGTCCTCAATGTCAATGGAATTGGCACACTACCCGCCATGCAGTTGAGGGCTAAGCAAGATGTGCAGCCGACCAATAAGACAGAGGGGGAAGTGATCTTGCAGATCGAAGCAATGGAGTTGGTGAATGATCCTGTGAAGAAAAATTCGGCAGTGTCATTGCATTACGATTTAAGCGCTTTTGAGCGTGATCGGCGCTTAGTCCGCCTATTTCTTGAGGATGATAATTTGTACGACCACTGCGGCGGGGGTTATGTCCAACTAGAGCACACTTCTAACGAAAGGGTGCGTGTATTTTGATCAACTTGGGAAGACAAGCCGTGTGTCCATTCTGCTTCGCGCACTTCAGCCGGAACGATGTCAAGTTCCGCTGCACTAATGCGAAATGTACGTTGGATGAAGATGAGAAGCAGGCGGAGTTTCAGGGAATCACGACACCGATGAATATCGTGTTCGAGCACGGCAAGCGCTTCCTGCCGCATGAATCTGTGTGTCCTGAGTGCAACAAATCAACGAACAAATATGTTTGCCCCGAATGCCATTCCGAACTGCTCCCTGATGTCGGACAGACAGACGAACGTATCATCGCGGTGATCGGCGGACGCAGTACTGGAAAGAGTAATTATATTGCCACCCTTGTGCATCGCCTTCGCACGGCGGTCAGTACAACCTTCAACACGGGCACAATAGCCCGCGGTGATATGACTAGTCAACGCTATAACAAATCTTTTCGACCCCTGTTTGACGATAAAAAGGTGCTTCCACCAACCCCTGCGGGAGACGCTGAGACGAAAATCCCCATGGTATATCGTGTGAGGTTCAATGAACATCGAAACCGTGCCGCAACTCTCGTCTTGTTCGACACGGCAGGTGAAGATATGCGATCATTGGACAGCATGTCTAGAGAGGCCAAGTATATCACCAAGTCACAGGGGTTGATCTTCCTGCTCGATCCGTTGCAAATTCCGGCGGTACGCACCCTACTGCCGGCGGACGTTGTGCGCGGTGCTGGCGTCGGCACAACGCCGGATGAAATTGTTAGTCACCTCGTAGGATTATTTGAAAAGGATCGTACTTGGCGCAGGGGGCAAAAGATCAAGACGCCCGTTGCTTTTACGCTGTCCAAGATAGATGCCTTGCTTAATGTTGATGGCATCATTGATCCGGGATCTTCGCTGCGTCACGCAGGTGGTCACTTGGGCTATCTGAACAAGTCCGATGTGGAAGCTGTCCACGCTGAAATCGCGGCATACCTCTATGGTTGGATGAGCGACGGGGCATTTGAGCAGTTAGTAAACTCCTACTTTGAGGACTATCGCTTCTTCGGGATGTCCGCACTTGGCAGAACCCCGAATCCTGATGGCACGTTAGACAGTATCGAGCCACTGCGGGTCGAAGACCCAATCCTTTGGCTGTTCAAGAAATATGGGTTTATCAAGGGAAAATGAGGCTGTCATGACTATCTTTCAGCAGTATTACACCTCTTTCCAAGCGCCTGAGAATTCTGGCAAGCAGAGTGGATTTGGCGTCCAAGCTGAAACGCCAGGGATGCCTGTCGCCCAAGAGAAGATCAAAGCGATCACCGGCTATCACCATCCCTCATCAATGCCGATTAAAGCGATTGATCAGCATCCAATTGCGCTGCGGTTTCAGGCAGTTGACGGACAGGGGATTCTGACCTGTGTGCAGTCGTCCGGCGCGGATGAGCTTGGGCGCGATGGCAATTACTTCGCTCACACGTTGGTTGGACGAATCGAGGACATCACTAGCGTGATGCCGCCGATCTTCTATTGGAAGTCGGATTTTTGGGTGAGTAAGGACATCACCCATTATGCCAACTTGCCTTCGCTGGCCAATATGGACATGCTGCCGATCAATTTTGACTCGGATGTGTTGTGGGATTTCATTGGGCAGGGAACCCGACGGACGTGGTTGCAAAAAATGCTGTGCGCGGTGATTGATTTTGCTCGTTCCAAGCGTCCGATCATCATCTTAGACACCAACGAGTCCATCGCGCAGTGGATTGCCTGTGTGACGCTGGCGATCCCGTCAGCATATCATAAATCCCTCAGTTTTGCCACATACCATCATGATCCGAATAGAGCGCCTTTCATGTTGATTGGCACGACCAGAGACTCCAGTTTTCGTTTCAGCAACGATGAATACACCCGCTATTTTATCTTGAACGCAGAAGACGAGAGGGTGAGCGATGCCCCGCCGAGCGATTACGCCGATTTTGTGGCGCAGCGGTTCAACCGCGAACTCCCGAATCAGCAGTTCGACGATGTCTTCCAATTGAATGTCGCCGGTCGGAAGGTGGAATCTTCCAAGATGGGTCTTCCGACCCGCAAGGCGCGATCCAGCACGTTGCTTCAGCACGATAGCCCCGGCGGCCGACACATGAAGATGCGGCGTGGTTATCGGACTGGCGCCGATTGGATGCCAGTGATAGACGACGATTTCGTTTTCTTCCAAGTCGAGAATCTCGTACAGGTAGAACGAATTGCTCACCTCATACAAGCCGCGGGTATGGACGCGGGAGATGCGCTGCGTCGTGAACTCGTGTGCTAGTCGCAGGATTACATCGCCATGCCCGCCGTGGGTCCGCAGCCGAAGCTGGCTGGGCTCATCCTGGCCGGCAGCATAGACCGTCACGCCGCGTGGACGCCCGGGGATGGGAGGGCTGGCAACCGCGGTGACGCGGGTGACGCAGCCAAGTGTGGAACGAATTCGTTGGAGAAATGCGGCCACAGCCGCTTCACGTGATTCGCCGGCCAAAGGGGATCAAGAGGATTAAGAATGATAGTTTGCGCCCCTCAGGCGTGTCCTCCCAGTCTTGGAACTCTCCAGCGTCGTATCGTTCCAGAAACTCATCGCCGGAGATGCCAACAACGCGCCGCGCTTCTTGATCGAACAGGGCAATCCCCAGCTCGGGCGGGAGCACAATCGGGGGTTCGTCTGTAATTGTCTCAGCCGGGAGAGCCACGAGAATCCTCACCATTTCGGCGTTCCACCGGCGCCGCAACTTCCACAACGATACTCGAACGCAGCCCGTCGCCCAAGCGCCGAACGATCAAGCGCATCGAGCCAAAGGAGCCGATGCACGAGGCGGCTTGGCGATCAGCAACGATGAGCCGAACCTCCCCGCGGCATTGTAAGCGATGCTGCCGCTGTCCAACCGCTACCTGCCGGTCAGGTACTCCTGCAACTGATCCCCTCAGCGATTGGCGAATTCGGGCCAGGCCGGCCGCGTGGGGAGACCGCGCCGGGCATCAACCCCGGCGATGGCCGCGCCGAGACGCATGAGCCCAACGCCAAGCCGGCGCCGAACTTGGCTCAGCACGCGGGGCGTCTCAGCGTCGGCGCCATCGATGAGGGAACAGCGTTCCCGGTCGCTGGCAAGCCGTTCGCTCTGGTATCGGACGTGAGCATCGAG
>CALMZT010000675.1 GCA_937870805.1 uncultured Chloroflexota bacterium | reverse complement strand
GGCACGATTAAAATATGCAGCGGATAACTGGGCTTTGGGTGATGAAACGCCAGCAGCGTAGACGTTTCACGCAGGCGCTCCACGGGAATCAGAAAGCTCATGTGTGCAAATGCCCAACCCATAAACCAGCGTGCAAAGGAAGATCGCGCAAGGCGAAACAGAAAGCGTGCCATCATGGTAACGATAACACGCTTTCAAAGAAAGGCGCTATTCGTCTTTGGGTTTCTGCGGTGTGAAGGGCGGCGGTGCGGGACGAGGCTTGCCGAATGTTTCAGGATTCAGCGGTTCGTATCCCCCCAGGAAGGCGTCATTTACTTCCCCCTGCGCGTTGCGACGGGCTGCGGAAGCGCGGCGCTTACCGAAGGAAATACGCCAGCCGCGCTGACCTCTTGCAGCGAACTGAGACATTATGGTATCCTTTCAATAGACTCAGCGTAGTTTGCTTGACTAGGGCAGAGACCACGCTCGACGAAACGACCCCTCTATGGGGTCTTTTGCGTTTTTATGCGCAATCGTTTCTACAGAATATTATAGCACAAAAGTTCTTATTTTGAACAGGTCTCAAAGTTAGAACTTGGTTTGGAATCCTGTTATGTCAGACAGTCTAAAGCTGGATCGCATCGCCTTTTACGGACGCACGCTGGCAGAGTATGTGAGCATTTATGACCTCAATTTGCCATCGCTGAGGGGTAAAAAAGTGCTGGATTGTCCAGGCGGCGCAGCGTCCTTTACGGCTGAGGCATTACAATACGGAATTGAAACTTTTGCCTGTGACCTACTCTACGGCGGCGATATGACGGCGGTGCTGGCGCAAGGTGAAGCCGACATCGCGCATACCGTAGAACGTGTCGCAGAAGTGGCGCATTTGTTTGTGTGGGATTTTTACCGCGATGCTGCCGGACTGCGCACGAGCCGTACCAACGCGCTGCGCGGATTCGCCGCTCACTATCCACAGTCGCGCTATGTCAATGCGAAGTTACCAACGCTGCCCTTCGCAGAGCGCGCGTTTGATCTGGTGCTCAGTGGGCATCTGCTGTTTACCTACAGTGATCGACTGGATTACGACTTTCATCTTCGTGCGCTGCGCGAGTTATACCGCGTGACGACTGACGAAGTGCGCGTGTATCCGATACAGGGCTTAGACGCCAAGCCCTATCCTCAACTTCCCCAATTGATTGCTGATTTGCAAACTGAAGGACTCCACGCTGAAGTTGTGCCTGTGCCGTTCGAGTTCCAGCGCGGCAGCAACGAGATTTTGCGGCTGAAGCGCTCATAATTCCCCCGCTTTATGGGGGTACATAAAAGATTAAGTCTTCGTAATATAAAAACATCATCCATTATTCATTTGGTGGTGCGATTATGTCATGGGTTAACAAACCGTTCTTTCAGGAATACCTTGAGTCGCTTCGTGTGTACCGGGAAGCCATTCCAGCGGGAGTGCGTGCTGCACTCACTTATGGATTATTGGGCGGCATACTGGTGAGTTGGCTGGCTTATTTGCCCGCTCGTTTATATCTCAATCGACTACTAACACCTCCGAATCGGATTACGGACACAACCGTTTGGAGTGTTATGGGGATCACATGGTTGATTCTCGTCGGGTTGTTAGCCTTTGTGCTCAGCATTCTCAGCCAGCGATTTCCTGCCTCATCCAACAAGGAGCGCATTCTTACAGGTACGGGTGTGGGTTTCTTATTCGGACTTGCCACACACAGCAGCCTTATTGGCTCGATCATTGGCGTGTTAACTAACCGCGATATGCTCGTGTTCCTGAACGGCGGCTTTAACGCCGCATCATCGCCCGAACACCTCGCCATTATGACACGTACTGCTTATCTGAATGTCTCAGAAGGCATGGGCTTCGCGCTGCTGACGGTTGGCATCACCACCCTTGCCGGGGCGCTGCTTGGGAGTCTGGTGCTGCAAGTGGAGCAATCCTCATCGACTGTGGTGCGCGATGCGTTCGGTCCGTTCTTCGTGCTATTGATGCCCGCGTGGTTTTTCATTCTGTTCATCGTGCTTGTCGTTCTTTCCGCGCTGCTGGAACCGGCTTTGAGGAACTCAATGCAAGAGGCAGGCTTAAGCTATGCGCCGCCGATACCGATGATTTTGATTCAGGTGATGCCCGCTATGATCGGTATGTTGATCGTCCAGTTCCTCAGTATTGGCTGGTTATGGAGCAGTGACCCGACAACCCTGCATCGCAGCCTGTTACGGATGACCCAAGTGTTTTATGGGATCATTTGGACAATCGGTTTTCCAGTATTCCTTTCAATGTCGAACCCCAGATTCGTTACTTCGCCTGGCGGGATGCTGGTCGTCGGGTTATCGGTTATTTGCGGCATTGGCTATTTCATCCTGACACAGAAAAGGCTGCGGCAGGCAGCGCGTGCCCAGGTGCGTATTCGCATCGAAATTCCGGCGCGTAAGGTCATCGCGGCAGGGCTGTGGGTAACGTTGATCGGCTGTTTGTTGGGTGATCTGCTCGGTGGTCGGCAGTTGTACAACATGGCGAATATTCTCGTGCGGCTGATTGAACCGAACGGGCTATCGCTGAACAGCCTGTTGAACCATGCGCTGCTCGACAGCTTTGTGTTTTGGGCAGTGCTCACCGCGCAAGTGCTGGTCGCCAGCCTGATTCCGATCAGCGTGATTACGTTTTTCGCCCACGCAGTCGAGAGGCGGCGCACGGTATCATAGCCCTCTCACACGCTATTTATCTTTTGCGGTTATCCTAGTTTGTGATATTTCGCGCAATAACCCCCGTTCTTGTACGGACGAACGGGGGAAAGGATTAGCAGTTTCTATGTGGCGTATTCTGCTTCTTGGCATTGGGATGCTGGCGATTATTCTGTTTGGTTTCAGCCTCATCGACAACACAACGGACGGCGACGTAGGGGCAACAGCGCTGCTGGTGGATAGCAATATGGACATCAGCGGCTTTGAACGGGCGATTGAACCCTGGGCATGGCAGTTTCCGCGTGATTATGGGGCGCATCCTGAGTTTCAAACTGAATGGTGGTACTACACAGGCAATGTCGCTACGGAAGACGGGCAGCGCTTTGGCTATCAGTTCACGATCTTTCGGCGCGCGATTCTGCCCAATATGGAAGCCAGCGACTCCGAATGGCGCAGCGACCAGATTTACCTAGCGCACTTCACGGTAAGCGACATTACAGGCGAACAATTCTATCAGGCTGAACGGTTCAGCCGCGAAGGTGCCGGGTTGGCGGGCGCGACGGCTGACCCACGTTATCGCGTTTGGCTGGAAGACTGGCAGGTGATCGCCCTGAACGACGACGCTACGCTGACGCAAATTACAGCCGACGCGGGTGAATTTGCCGTTATGATGAACCTGCAACAGGTCAAACCTCCCGCGCTGCAAGGTGACAACGGCTTGAGCGCCAAGAGTGAGACGCCCGGCAATGCCAGCTATTATTATTCGCTGTCGCGTTTACTGACCGAAGGCACAATCCGCGTAGGCGCTGAGACGTTTACCATTAGCGGCACGACGTGGATGGATCACGAGTTCAGCACCAGCGCACTTGACACAGATGCGCAGGGTTGGGACTGGTTTGGCTTGATACTTGATAATAACGCTGAACTGATGCTGGGACAAATCCGACTGAGTGAAGGGGGCACCCCGTACTTCGGCGGCTTGTTCGTGCGCGAAGATGGCAGCACGGTGTATCTGGATGCTAAGACATTTACGATCACCTCAACAGGCACATGGACAAGCCCACATAGCGGCGCGGTGTATCCGTCAGGTTGGGAGATCACCGTCAATGTGCCCGATGGCGAAACGCTGCGTCTGACGCTGACGCCGCTGCTGCCCGATCAGGAGTTGTATACTGGCGTGACTGCTTATTGGGAGGGCGCGGTGCAGATTACAGGCGATGTCACCGGCTATGGCTACGCCGAACTCACGGGGTATGCCAGTGCGATGAGTGGGCGCTTCTGAAGTTTTTACGAATTGGGGTTTCTTAACCCTAAATTTATTCTTTTTCGGTTAGAATAAGGTTAATTGTGTTCTCATCGGAGGGGATTATGGTAGCCGATCAAGTTCAATCATTTGTTGCGCAAATACAAGAGAAAATTCAAAACGTCCTCAACGACTTTTCTGAGGGCAAACTCAACAAAGATCAATTCAACGTCGTCTACGCGCGCTACAATGGTCAACTGAAGCTCATCGAAGATGCGGTCTCCAGCGGCTTGACGGATCCGGTAGAAGCTGCCAAAGACGGTCAACAAACGGCTGTTATCATGCAGGAACGCGGCGGCAAGTTTTTGGGCTTACGCATCTTTAACAATCGCAACAGCATGGTGATTCACACGATGGGTGAATTTGACGAGCCGATGAGCCGTGTTTTGCCGGTTGTCGAAAACCTGATTATGATGATTGAATCACACCAGCCGCTGGGTCGCCATCTGGAAAAGCTGGACGAAAAACGCTGGATGTTGTTCAGCAGTGGACGTTACACGATCAGCGCGTCCATTTTCAAGAACGAACCTTCGCAGAAGCAGACCCAAGAAGTATATCGGCTGCACCGCGACTTTGAAGAAGCGAACAAGGTCTTCCTGCAAAGCGGCAGCTTCGATGCCAACCAACTCGTATATCCGTTCATGGTGCTGGTCAGCAATAAATCTTCGCTCCTCAAATAGCAGTATCGGCGGCGACTCCTCAAAAGAAAGTGTCTTCACACGGCGATCTAAACGCAACTATAATAGCGCGACTTTCGACCATGTGGAGATTTTGAGTTTGACCCTCCCAAACAACGACGATACCCAACCCCGTATTCCCGCAGTTACGATTGACCCTGAAGCTGATGGAGGCGAAACCGCTGGCGGTCCCGGCTGTATGATGTGGGCGTTCATTGGCATCGCGTCGCTGCTATTCTCGGTGGCGATTGTGGTGCTGGCAGGCACAGCGGGATGGACTGCGGGACAGCGTGAAGCGGCTGGCAACGCCAATGCCACGCGCAGCGTTGAAGTAGCGACCCAGTGTGCGCTGTTCGCTAACGACGTTGCCACACGCAATCCGGTAGTCCTCAACGCACGCTACCAATATCTGGTGACGCTGACGCCCGGCGTGTCGTGTGTTGCCGTAATTCCGTCGACGGCGACAGCGCTGTATCTCACGAGCCAACCGACACACACTTCGACACCTACATCAACCCCTTCCCCTACTGCGACGTTGGAGGCGACGGAAACGCCTGAAGCGCTGATGACAACCGAAAGTGGCGGCTACGATTTGACGGCGCTGCTTGGCGAAGCACAGGACGCGATTACTCTCAGCGATTGGGCATCGGCAATTGAAACGCTGGACGTGATTATTGGGTTAGACCCAGATTTTGAATCGGCAACGGTGCGCAGTTTGATGTCGCAGGCAACTACCGCTTACGCCTTAGCGCTGTATCGTGAAGGCAGACTTGCCGAAGCAATTGCCATGACTGACCGCGCTGAAGAATTTGGTCCGATAGGTGAATTA
>CALMZT010000674.1 GCA_937870805.1 uncultured Chloroflexota bacterium | reverse complement strand
TCGCAACCAATTAGTGGTTATCACGGGACTGTCCGGTTCGGGCAAGTCGTCGTTAGCATTTGATACCATCTTCGCCGAAGGGCAGCGGCGCTACGTCGAAAGCCTCAGCGCTTACGCCCGCCAGTTTCTTGGACAAATGGAAAAGCCGGACGTTGACCAGATCGAAGGTCTCAGCCCGGCGGTGTCGATTGATCAAAAAGGTGTCAGCCACAACCCACGCTCAACGGTGGGAACGGTGACGGAGATTTACGACTACTTACGTTTGCTGTACGCGCGCGTCGGCATCCCGCACTGCCCTGTTTGCGGCGCGGAAGTCGTCGCCCAGAGCGCGCAGCAGATTGTCGATGCCGTGCAGCAGTTACCCGACGGCACACGCATTCAGGTTCTGGGTCCAGTCATCAAGAATAAAAAAGGGACGCACGAAAAAGTTTTTGAAGATCTCAAAAAAGCCGGTTTTGTGCGCGCGCGCATTGATGGTACCGTGCGTGAACTTGAAGAAGAAATCAAGCTGGATCGCTACGTCATCCACAACATTGAAGTGGTGGTAGATCGTCTCATCATCCGTCACTACGAAGATAAACAATCAGAAGAAGCGCGCAGCAGTGAGACACGTCTCAACGAAGCCATTGAGACCGGGCTGGAACTGGGCGAAGGCGTTGTCATCGTCAATAACCTGAGCAGCGAACCACCGGAAGATATTTTGTTCAGCGAACTGCTGGCATGTGTCAATGGACACGGCAGCCTACCAGAGATCGAACCGAGCAGCTTCAGCTTCAACACCCCGCGCGGCGCATGTCCTGACTGTCAGGGGTTGGGCTTCCGTCTGGAGATCGACCCTGACCTCATCGTCCCCAACCATGACCTGAGCATCAATCAGGGCGCGATTGTTGCCAACGGCTGGAACTTCGAGGAAAGCGATACGTGGGCATCGAACATCATGCGCGCGCTCTCCAACAACTACGGTATTCAACTGGACGTTCCCTGGCGTCAGCTTACAGATGAACATAAGCGCGTCGTGCTCTACGGCGTGGGTGAACGCAAGGTGCGCGTCAGCTACGTCAACCGCGACGGTTATGAACGCGGCTACAACACGAGCTACGAAGGTATTGTCAACAACATCTCGCGCCGCTATCGTGAAACGCAGTCGGAAGGGATGCGTGAGGCGTTTGAGCAATTTATGTCGCGCGTACCGTGCAGCACGTGTCACGGTGATCGTCTGCGCCCTGAAGCGCTTGCAGTGACGGTTGCCGATCTGCACATTCCGGCGGTCACAGCAATGCCTGTGAACCAACTCGTCAACTGGGTAGAGTCGCTGCGCGGCATCAACGGCGCGACGGCACAGTTGAACGAGCGTGACCAGCAGATCGCCTATCAGATTCTCAAAGAGATCGAAGCGCGCGTCCACTTCCTCAACGACGTGGGCTTGGGCTATCTGAACCTTGCGCGCTCGGCGGGCAGTCTCAGCGGCGGCGAAGCACAGCGTATCCGTTTGGCGACGCAGGTCGGGAGTCAACTCACAGGTGTGCTCTACGTGTTGGACGAGCCGTCAATTGGCTTGCATCAGCGTGACAATGCGCGTCTGATCCGCACGCTTACGGGATTGCGCGATCTCGGCAATACGGTACTGGTGGTTGAGCACGACGAAGACACGATGCGCTCCGCAGATTGGTTGATCGACCTCGGTCCCGGCGCGGGCGAGAACGGCGGGCACATCATGGCGGAAGGCACGCCGGAGCAGGTGATGCAGGTCGAAGACAGCCTGACAGGGGCATACCTCTCCGGGCGTTTCAGCATCCCTGTGCCGCCCGCGCGGCGTCCCGGTAATGGACAGAACCTCACCATTCGCGGCGCGCGCGAGAATAACCTGAAGAATATCGACGTGAGCATCCCGTTGGGCAAGATGGTCTGTGTCACCGGAGTCAGCGGCAGCGGCAAAAGCACACTCGTCGTAGACATCCTTGACAAACGCTTGGCGATGCTCATCAACGGCAGCCGTGAACGGGCAGGCGCGCACAAGACAATTGAAGGCGTTACGAACATCGACAAGATTATCAACATCGACCAAAGTCCGATTGGGCGCACGCCACGCAGCAACCCCGGCACGTATACCAAGATGTTTGACGAGATCCGCAAGTTGTTCGCCGATTTGCCGGAAAGCAAGATTCATGGCTACGGACAGGGGCGCTTCTCATTCAACGTCAAAGGTGGGCGCTGCGAGAACTGCGAAGGGCAAGGTCAACTGCTGATCGAAATGCAGTTTCTGCCAGACATTTATGTTGCCTGCGATGTGTGTCACGGCAAGCGTTATAACCGAGAGACGCAGCAGATCAAGTTCAAAGGCAAGAGCATTTCCGATGTGCTGGACATGACAGTGAGCGAAGGGCTGGAGTTCTTCGCCAACATCCCGTCAATCTTCAATAAGCTGCAAACGCTGGATGCTGTCGGCTTGGGCTACATCCGCATCGGGCAGCCCGCAACGACGTTGAGTGGTGGTGAAGCGCAGCGTATTAAGCTGAGTCGTGAGCTTTCCAAGCGCGCTACCGGACAGACGTTGTATATTTTGGACGAACCTTCGACGGGTTTACACGCCGTAGACGTATCGCGGCTCATCAGCGTCTTGCAGCAGTTGGTCGATAATGGCAATACGGTTGTGGTCATTGAGCACAATCTCGACATCATCAAAGTGTCTGACTGGATCATTGACCTGGGACCCGAAGGTGGTGATGCAGGTGGTGAAATCATCGCGCAAGGCACGCCAGAAGAGGTCGCGCAGGTCGAACACAGCCACACCGGGCAGTTCCTGAAGCCGTATCTGGAAAGTAACGCGCAGCTTGCGTAGGTAGTTATCAGTTTTCAGTTGACAGTTTTCAGTTAAGCAAAGCTCCTGAGTACAGCTTATAAGGGCGAACGTTGTAAGTGATGTTCGCTCTTGTTGTTTCGCACAAGCACATTATGAACCTCAACCATTATGCATGCGCTTCGCTTGTATAATTTCTTTATGTTACTTCGGCAACTCTCTCCGCTGCGGCGAACGGCTTTTTTAGCTACTTTTACTAAAACGGCTCTGTTTTTACCTCATCTTAATGACTTTCAGCAATCATCGTGCAAACTATACAAATCTGGAAGGCATTTATTCATGTGACTTTAACAATACCCCCTTTTTCCAAAACTTATATTCCGTTATACTGAGATTCAATTAACGTCGACCCAATAATCACTTGCCTGATAAGGAGCTTATGTATTATGGTGGTGTCCTATAATCACACCCACGAAATTGAAAACGCCTACCAGACCGCCCTCGCCCAGTATGACCGTGCAGTCCACAAACTAGAATTAGATGAAAATACAGCCGAATATATGCGCTGGCCCCGCCGCGAATTTACAGTGAATTTTCCGGTGCGCCGTGATGACGGACGAATTGAGATGTTCACGGGATACCGTGTGCATCACAACACCATCCTCGGTCCATCAAAAGGTGGCATCCGTTACAGCACTGCCGTCACATTGGATGAAGTGCGTGCGCTGGCAATGTGGATGACGTGGAAATGCGCGCTGGTGAATCTACCCTACGGCGGCGCGAAAGGCGGCGTGATCGTTGATCCCAAGACGATGAGCCAAACCGAACTCGAACGCCTCACCCGCCGCTATACGTCCGAACTCATCCCTTTAATCAGCCCTCATTCTGATATTCCTGCACCGGATATGGGCACGAATGCGCAAACGATGGCGTGGATCATGGACACCTACAGCATGACTGTCGGCTATTCGGTGCCAGCGATTGTCACAGGCAAGCCGATCAACATTGGCGGCAGTCTGGGACGCAACGAAGCCACCGGACGCGGCGTGATCGTCTGCATGATGGAAGCGCTCAAGCGTCAAGGCATGGCGAACCAGCGCATCAGGATCGCCATTCAAGGCTTCGGCAACGTCGGCTCGAACGCCGCGCTGTACGCCTACGAACAGGGCTTCGACGTGGTAGCGGTCAGCGATGTCGTTGGCGGCATCTACAATGAAAATGGCTTAGACATCCCTGCCGTCGAAGAGCACTACAAAGCCAACAAAGGTTTAACCAACTTTCCCGGTTCACAGAATATTACCAACGAAGAACTACTGCTGATCGACTGTGACGTGCTCATTCCGGCGGCAATGGAAGGGCAAATCACCGAGCGTAACGCTTCACAGGTCAAAGCGAAGATGATTATCGAAGGGGCAAACGGTCCAACGACCACCGAAGCCGACGACATTCTCAACGAACGCGGCGTATTCATCGTGCCAGACGTGTTAGCGAACTCCGGCGGTGTGATTGTCTCGTACTTTGAATGGGTGCAGGACATCCAATCGTTCTTCTGGGATGTCGAAGAAGTCTATCGCCAGCTAGAGCGCATCATGATTAAAGCCTATGATGCGACGGCGCAGATGGCAGAAAACAAGAACACCGATATGCGTACCGCCGCACAGATGGTCGCCATCCGGCGGGTCGCTGACGCTCTCAACACACGCGGCTTCTATCCGTAAACCGAAATTTTTCTGACAACCATGGAGGGGACTCACAGCGAGTCCCCCTTTGCGTTTATAATAGTTTCAACTCTAGTATTATCGTAAAACTCACGATCATCAATCGTGATTTGCCAGGTATCCTTACAACTGCATTAGATAACCTTGTTGTCGAGCGTTTCGGCAGTTTGGTGGATATTCAAACGATGACGTTGACGAATAGTACATTGCTGGTGAGCACGCAGCCATAGAAGCAGTGGATAAGACCAACCAACCAAGTTACAACTTTCTCGTTTGGCTCACACAGGTTACACTAGAGTCAACATGCCAAATGGTTGGACACTGGAATGAATTTCCTCGATCAAGTCAAAATATGGCTGGGACTGAAACCGACGCCTTCACCCGAAGCCAACGCCCTGCGCCAGGTCTTGGAAACGGGACGCCGTGCCAAACACAACGAAGATTACGCAGCAGCACTCGATGCTTTTGAAAGCGCAATTCAGTTCGCCATCGTTCACGCCCCCTCGATACACGACAGAATGGCGCTCAACATCATCAAGCTGCATCAGGCAGACATTTACATCCGTCAGGGACAATGGGATGGAGCGGAAAGACTCCTGACCGAAATCAAAGCCTCCGCCCAAACCAGCAGCGCACATTATGCCTATACGCTGGACGTGTACGGCACGCTGGCATACGGCAAAGGTGATTTAGCCGCCGCGCGCGCCTATCATGAGCAAGCCCTGAACGAAGCCAAAGCCGCCAAAGCGCTGGGCGCACAGGGGCGCGCGCTGGGACACATGGCGCAGATCTACCTCAGTGAAGGCAATGCGAGTTATGCCATTCATCTCCTGCGCGAGTCCTTACCACTGCTCAACACCAGCGGCGACATCGAACTAAGTAGTTATTTCGTGGGCTTGCTGGGCGAAGCGCTGGTTGTGAGTGGGCAGGAGATGGAAGGTGAACAGCTTTTGCAGCGCGCGCTGCGCTTAGCCGATCAGATGCAGTATCGCATGTACCGCCGACGCTGGCGGTTGGCACTCGCAGCACACACCGCGCGCAGTTCCCGTTATGAAGAAGCGCGTAATTACTACCAACAGGCGTTGGAACTGTTCCAAAATCTGCCACCGAATGCTGTACAGGTCAATGCGCTGTGTCAGGCGAGTCAAGTGTCGCTCAATCTTGGTCAAACCTCAGAAGCGCTGGCGTTCGCACGTCAGGCGCACATGATGAGTGTCAACGTCCATCTGGATGCTGTGCTGCCGCTGGCACAGGGCGCATTGGGCATGGCGCTGCGGGCGGCGGCGCAAAACGCTGAAGCGCTGCCCTATCTCGAAAGCGCGGCTGAGGCTTATGAAAATGTTGATCTTCAGGTTCCGGCAACGGCGCGTGTGAATGTGCTGCGCAGTCTTGCCGCAACGCAAGCCGATATACAGCCGAATATCGACGCTGCTGTCGCTACTTATCGACGCGCGATTGCGTTAGCGCAAAAGCTCAATGTGCGGCTGGAGCAAGCACAGTCCTATCGTGATTTAGGGCTGCTGTACTGGTCACGTAAACTGATTCAGCAGGCGCTGCAAGAATGGAATGCCGCGCTGTTGATTTATCAGGATGAGCATTACACGGCACAAGTTGCCCGCCTGTATTGTGACATCGGCAACGCGCGCAAATCACTTGGGCACGGACAGCGTGCGATGAAGGATTATGAACAGGCGCTGCAACTGCTGAATTCGATCAACGATCTGGACACGCGCGGCATCGTGCTTTCCAATGCCGCCAACGCCTACGCCGATATGGGTGAGATCGAATCGGCAGACGAATTCTTTTCCGAGTCGATCAACATCGCTAACAAGCTCGGCGATTTCCGCGCAGAAGCGACACGGCGCGGCAATCATGCGTGGTTCCTGCTGGTCACAGGGCGCGCGCGACGGGCAACAGGCGCGCTGGAACAGGTGCTGCATCTGAGCCGTCAGCAGCAGTTAAATTTGCAAGTCGCCGTGCAAACCGACAATCTGGGACTGGCGCACGACGAACTCAGTGAACACGAAGTTGCGCTGCATTATCACAAGCAGGCACTTGAACTTGCCCAGGCGATGCCCAATCCACACTGGGAAAACATTATCAAGACCAACAAGGCGCGCACATTATGGACGATGGCTCATGAAGATGAGGCAGTGGCTTTATGGGAAGCAGCGCTCATGTACGGACGCAGCAGCGAAGATCACGAAGTCATGGCGCGCGCGTTGATGGGGTTAGGACGCGCGGCGTTGCAGCGCAAACAGATCGGTGAAGCAGGTGATATGCTCAACGAAGCCGTCGCGCTGGCACGGCGCACCGATATTCGTTTTCTGCTGGCATTAGCGTTGGAAGTCTACAGTGAGCAGCAAGCCACCGCTGGACAAATGGAGCGTGCGAACACGTTATGGCAGGAAGCGCAAAAGCTGTTCAGCGTCATGCACAATCCTCGTGCGCGCACGCAGCCCGCATGGCTCAACGGCACGCCTGTAGAGACAGAGAAGTGAGCCTATCCGTGCCAATCAATCGAGAACGGATTTCCTTCAGGGTCGAAGCCGTCACAGACACGCACGCCCGGCGCGGGTGAACGGATTTCGCCCATCTTCGCGCCGCGCTGGAGGAGTACAGCGCGCATCTCATCAATGTCATCAACGCCAAACGCATGTTTCGGCGTATCAGCATCCAAACGCCGCTGACCGCCGCCGTGCAGCACCAGCGTACACTGCCCCGTCTCCATCTCTACCCAGAACTCGCTGGAATAATTCGTCTCCTCGCGTGGATATTTGACGGACAGCCCCAACACATCGCGATAAAAACGCACTTGTGCGTCCATGTTTTGCACGTACAGTATTGCTTTGACCAGCCCTGTGAGCTGTGCCATTATACTACCCTTCTTAACTAAACATTCACACGAACATTAAGGTAGCACACGGGTTCTAGCTTGTCAACACACAGGGACTATGAATCACCTAGCTCCGCGAGTATCTGCTGTAATTCGTCAATTTCGCGCTGCTGAGTTGCGATGATCGCCTGCGCCAGTTCGCGAACGACGGGCACAGTGGTACGCTCTAAAACTGCTTGCGCCATCGCGATCCCAGCCGTGTGGTGCGGAATCATCAGCTCGATAAACTGTCTATCGGCATCTATCCCGCTGGAGGCACGCAGCACAGCGATCTGCTCTGCTGTCGCCATGCCGGGCATTAATCCACTGCCAGGCATCTGCATTCCTGCCATTTGCATACTCTCCGTAGCCGTTGGCATATTGCCCCTGGCAATGGGCAGTCTCCATAAGCGCAGCCAGCCTTGCATCTGCCCAATCTGGGCTTGCTGTCCCAGCATGATATCCAGCGCTATAATGCGCAACCTGTCATTCTCCGTGCGATCATACTCCAGTTGTGCCATCTCGACAGCTTGCGCGTGGTGAACCATCATATCCCGCGCAAAGCCCGCCTCTGCTGAACCTTCGACAGGCGATGTACTGCGATTGACCCACAGAAAAACCACCAGCGCGCCCAACATGACGACGCACAGCAGGAGCACCAGGAGACTGACACGGCGCAGGGTTGCGCCAGGCACTGACCGCTCGACCTCAGCCGAATCAAATTGTTGAGTCATGCTCACCACCCCTTACGCTTACTGTAATTGACCAAGTGTGCGCGTCTCGCCGCCGCTGCATGTTGCGCCCAGTTCGGGAGTTGTAGCTGCCTCTTCGTAAGTCGAAAGGAACTGCATCAGGCGCGGATCGCTGGCACTATCCAGGCGCAGTTGATACCCCCACGCACTGAGGATAATGGGACTGTCAAGATTAACATAGGGACTCAACAGTCGGTGAGAGCTTTGGCGGGTGATGTTTTGCAGCGTCTGGACTTGATCGGCGGGAAGATCGGGTTGATAGGTAATCCATACCGTGCCGTGTTCCATAGAGTGAACGGCATGTTCGTTTCTAAGAGGTTCTGTATAAACGCCGCACGTCTGCCATTTCGGATCATGGGGACCCCCAGCAGGCGGCGTTTGCTGATAATTCACCGGTGTTGTCACGTGACTCGCTACGAGCGACGGGAAGTTTTCCACACCCGCAACTTCGCCGCTGTAGCGATAACTATCCTGAACAACAGCATAGATTACCCCTGCGACAATCAAAATCATCACGATGATACTGCCTATAACGATGAGGTAATCGGTTGTGAGCAGTGAGGATGGCTTGTTCTTTTTAGCGCCAGGTTTATTGTTCGGCGTGCGCGCTCCGCCTCGCTTGGATGTCATGGCTTGCCTCCGAGTATAATATGAGAAAAAGGTGTCTCCCCTCTCCATGTGGGCACAGAGAGGGGAATCTCAGGGGAGGGTACGATCAAGTGTGTTCGTCAAGATAGCTACCCGTCGCTGAGTTTCATCGAAAAAGGTGAGACAAAGTTATCAAATTCCTGAAAACTCCCTGAATATTGAAGTATAGCTCGGATTTCAGCATTTTTTCAGGTAATGTTTAACAAGTATTTACTGCGTTAGACTAGGATGGTTCAGTCGAAATTTATGTAACATGAAGGAAACGTCTGGCAAATGGTTATCCAGAACCTTGACGTTCTGAACTTTTTAGCCAACGGAGACCATACACTCCCGCCAATCCCAGCAGTTCCAGGTTGTATGCTGCATTCTGGTCGGCATGAGAGAGGTAGCCACAATGCACGCATTTAAACCGATCACCGCTGCGATTTCGCCTGTCCCATCTACCGCAGAGGTGGCAGAATTGCGAGGTGTACGCGGGGTGTTTGCGCTCCAGCCGAATCCCGTGTTCCTCACAATGCCGCGCCAACACCTCTGCAACATAGGCATAAAGCCAATGAGACAGTCGTCTATTCTGGTTGCGCGAGAACGTCCCGCGCTTGCCATGTTTGACGTGTTTCAGATTTTCAATACACAACACTTTGATATTCGACCAGTCAATTTGTTTGATGGCCTGACCGATCAAATCTTTGGCTTCCTGATGCGTATGTTTCTGGCGTTTGCTGAAGGCGCGAATCCGCTGAACTGTGTCTTGACCCACATGCTGCCCATCGGAGAACACCAGTCCGTTGACGTAGTTAGAGTCCATCCCTACCACACGACCCTTCGTCTTTGGCTCAGGACATGCCTTCTCAAGCAGGAAATCGACAAAGAGCCGCCTTTTGCGCCAGCCGAGACGCAATGTTTTAGACAGTGTCCAGCCTTCACGCAATTTTCGGTTGAGGTGGCGGGTGGCATGGACGGGCAGCAGGAGGCGGGGAGCGCCAGAACCAATCAGTTTAACGGCAATATCGAAGTGGCGCTTCGCAAAAGGTTCAAGTGTGACGAAATGATAGTAGAGCGTGGTCGTCCATTGGCGAACCTGTGGTTTGCGCTTCCGGTCTTTTTCGATTTGACTGCGGACGGTTTCTTTGGCTTGCTTGGCAAGGGCTTGGGCAAGGCGCGTGGTCAAGCCGAAACGCTCACAAGCGCGATGCACGGTTTCCAGATCAGCCAATTCAGCGGAAAAGTCCTGACGTTGCCAGAACAAATCGACAAAATACTGGGTGGCGTCATGACAGCGCTGCAAAAAGTCACGGACGACGTTGGTTTTGCCAACGTTCAAATCGTTGAGGAACACCCGTGAGGAGCGACGCATGACTTTCGACTTGCGATGCGCTTTTTTCACAGTCTCTACTCCGCCGTAACCTCGGTGTCTTGATACTGAGTAACAAAGCACAGTTTCTGTGACTGATAGCCAAGCGTATCAAAGCACAGCAAACTATTCAAGGACTAATGAGTTATGCCCACTATCCTGATCGTAGATGATAACCAAAAAGTGATTGATATGCTGCGCCGGACGCTGATTTACGAAGGCTATGAGGTGCTCATCGCGATGGATGGACAGCAGGCGCTCACGCAGGCACAGACGCATCGCCCTGACGTAATCGTCCTGGATTGGTTGATGCCCGGCATGGACGGCATTGAAGTCGCGCGCCGCGTCAGCAAAGCAGATCGTGTTCCCATCATCATGCTGACGGCACGCGATGCGCTGGAAGATCGTATTCTCGGCTTGGACAGCGGCGCAGATGATTATCTGGTGAAGCCCTTTGAACCTGCCGAACTTTTGGCGCGCATTCGGGCGCTGCTGCGGCGCTCAGAAGCGGTAGACGCCGAGAAAGTTGTGACGTATGATGATCTTTCGCTTGATCCGGTGACGCGCGATGTGCGGCGTGGTGAACGTCTCATCACGCTGAGTCCGAAAGAGTTTGACTTGCTGTTTTATCTCATGCGCCAGCCGCGTCGTGTGCTTACGCGCGAACGGCTTTTGCAAGACATCTGGGGTTATGATTTTGGCGGCGATGCCAACGTGCTCGAAGTCTACATCGGTCACTTACGCACGAAGCTGGAAGCCAATAATGAGCCGCGCCTCATCCAGACAGTACGCGGCGTGGGTTACGTGCTGCGGCACGCGGAATAATTGAGGGATGCTTATGTCTATTC
>CALMZT010000673.1 GCA_937870805.1 uncultured Chloroflexota bacterium | reverse complement strand
ACCGGAACGCTTTTGTCTTGGCATTTGTTTATCCTGCAAAACGTATTTTGAAAATGTATGAACTCATATTATCGCAGACAGATATTTGTATGCCATGCAACTTTTGTGCGTTGAGGAAATAATACACGCTGGATAAAATCAATGGTATTGAAGCTGATGGGATGTTCAACTTAGCTACAGTTCGCCAGCGCACCCGAAGCCGTGATTTGCTGCGGGCTTTTGTGTTAGCTGTCTTCACTATAGGCAAGCGCTGCATTATCATTAGCACAATACTATCCAGGAAGGAATAACGGATGTCGAACCTAGAACGTGAAAAGAAACCAGAGTCAGCCACGCCTCCTGCTGGCGACTCTGTGAGCAAAACGCACTTTATCCGCGAAATCATTGACGAGGATATGAAAACGGGCAAATTCGGCGGGCGTGTGCAAACCCGCTTCCCTCCTGAACCCAATGGCTACCTGCACATCGGGCACGCCAAGTCGATCTGCCTGAATTTTGGGCTGGCGTTGGACTATGGTGGTAAATGCAATCTGCGCTTTGATGACACGAACCCGACCAAAGAGGAGCAGGAATACGTTGATTCGATCATCGAAGATGTGCGCTGGCTGGGCTTCTCTTGGGATGATCGCCTGTTTTATGCGTCAGATTATTTTGACCAACTATATGCCTGGGCAGTGCAGTTAATTAAGGCGGGCAAAGCCTATGTCGATCACCTGAGCGCTGATCAAATCCGTGAGTATCGCGGTACGCTGACGCAGCCGGGCAAGGAAAGCCCGTATCGCAATCGCTCGGTTGAAGAAAATCTCGCGCTGATTGAGCAGATGCGCAGCGGCGACTTTCCTGATGGAGCGTGCGTGCTTCGTGCTAAGATCGACATGGCATCAGGCAACGTGAACATGCGCGACCCCGTGCTGTACCGTATTTTGCACACTGAACATCACCGCACAGGTGACAAATGGTGCATCTACCCGATGTACGACTTCGCGCATGGACAATCCGACTCGATTGAAGGCGTCACACATTCGATCTGCACGCTGGAATTCGCTGACCATCGTCCATTGTATGACTGGTTCATTCAAACGCTGGGTATCTACGCGCCGCAGCAGATTGAGTTTGCGCGCCTGAATTTGACCTACACTGTATTGAGCAAGCGCAAGCTGATTAAACTGGTGCAGGACAAGCACGTCAACGGATGGGACGACCCGCGTATGCCGACGATCTCCGGCTTGCGGCGGCGCGGCTTCACGCCTGAAGCGATTCGCGCCTTCTGCGATTTGATCGGCGTCGCCAAGAGTCCGAGCACGGTAGACATTCAGATGCTGGAATACTGTGTGCGTCAAGACCTCAACAAGCGCGCGCCGCGTGTCATGGCAGTGTTAAAGCCGATCAAAGTCGTCATCACCAATTATCCCGAAGATCAGGTCGAAGAACTGGACGCGATCAACAATCCCGAAGACGCCAACGCTGGCACGCGCAAAGTACCGTTTTCGCGCGTGCTGTACATTGAGCAGGACGATTTCATGGAAAACCCGCCGAATAAGTTCTATCGCCTGTCACCAGGGCGTGAGGTGCGTCTGCGCTATGCCTACTTCATCAAGTGTGAAGAGGTCATCAAAGACGCCGACGGCAATATCATCGAACTGCGCTGTACTTATGACCCATCGACGAGAGGCGGCGACGCCCCTGACGGACGCAAGGTGAAGGCGACGATTCATTGGGTATCGGCGGCGGACGCCTTGAAAGCCGAAGTGCGGATCTACGATCACCTGTTTACCACAGTTAATCCCAACGATGATGACGAGGGACGCGATTTCACCGAACTCATCAACCCCAAGTCGCTGGAAATTCTGCCGAGCGCTTACGTCGAGCCGAGCCTCGCCAACGCCACGCCGGGCAGTCGTTACCAATTTGAGCGTGTAGGCTACTTCTCGGTTGACCCCGACTCAACCGATGGCAAGCCAGTGTTCAACCGCACCGTCACGCTCAAAGACGAGTGGGCGAAAATCCAGAAGCAGGGGTAAACATATGTTTGAATGGGGCAAGACATGTCTTGCCCCTACGACCCTCGCTGCGCATGAAACGCGACGATTGCGCGCGCCGTGTCCAACACCGCCTGCTGCAATGCTGCTGGTTCAACCACGACGATATGTGTACCTAAGCCTAAAACGCGCGTTCGTGCATCGTCAAAGGACTCGAACGTGACTTGCAGTGTGATCCATCCTGCGCTGTCCACCGTGCCGATTTGTTCATAACGCCCGTTCATCCACGCAGGGAAATACCAGAAGCCTGCCGGGTGAACTCGTAGCACAGTATGATACGGGGGGAAATTTTCCATGCTGATACGCTCAAACGTCTCGCGGGACTCTTTCCAATAGGCGGCGAGATCGAAATCTGGCGCGCGTTCAAAGCAGCGATCTGTGAGCACAATATCCTGCAAGCGTGAGACGCGATAGTTCCGCAGTTCGCCTTTGCTGTTTTTGCCAATGAAATACCAGATACCCGCTTTGGCGACGAGTGCATAAGCCTCAATCAAACGTCCCGCTACTTCGCCTTCCAGCACCTGATACATGACCTTCACCACGCAGTCTTCCCACACAGCCTGTTGCAGCAGCGCGAGAAACGGCGACGGCGCGATGTTTTGAAACCAGTTGGTCGGGTCAATGTAAAAGCGCTGGCGCATCCGTTCAACCTCGCTGCGCTGTGACGAAGGCAGCGCGGCGAACAACTTCAGCAGTGAATCCTCTACTGCTTTGGCTAATCCTAAATCGCCTAACGGCTTGGCATCACTCGACAGAAACAGTGATTGCAGCTCAGTTTTCGACAAGCCTGTGAGCGAGATGCGGTAATTTTCGTCCAGGAAAACGCCGCCGTTTGTGCCGGGCTGCGCGTACACAGGAATGCCTGCTGTGCTCAGTGCATCCAAGTCGCGGTAAATTGTGCGCTCCGACACTTCCAGGTGCCGCGCGAGGTCTTGCGCCGTCGTGCGCCCCTTCGCACGCAAAAACAGCATCAGCGAAAGCAAGCGATCTGCACGCATAAAGTTCCTTTCATAATGCTTTCACTCAGTATAGCGTGGATTCCTGACAGAAGGTGTCAAGAATCGTGGCGTATCATCGACAGTAGATATTCAAACAGACTATGGAGGGTCTTATGAACTCGGTTGCTGAACAGGAATTTGGTATCCTGCACGAAACACAGGCGATGCGCAATCAACTGATGGACATGCTTACAGACGCTGATTTAGCCTATGCCCTGCCGGGGAATTCCACGTTCGGCGAACTGTGCTGGCAAATCGGCGCGGTACAACGCACCTATGTCGATTCCTTCAAGACATTCACACTTGGCTTTGATTACGGCAGCCCTGATGCAGCCATTGCCAGCAGTGTTGAGCGTCTCAAAGCGTGGTTTAAGGCAATGGACGACGAAATGGACAACGCCATCAGCGCGCTTTCCGAAGACGACGCGCAGAACAAACAGATTGATCGTGGCGGCGGTTTTATGCTGCCCATACGTCCACAGATTCACGTTTACCGGGAGGCGCTGCTGATCTTCTACGGCAGAGCA
>CALMZT010000672.1 GCA_937870805.1 uncultured Chloroflexota bacterium | reverse complement strand
AAGGTGATCCCAATTGGGTGCCGCCGCTGCTGTCGGCACGGCGCGACCTGCTTGACCAGAAGAAGGCTCCCTGTTGGGAGTATTCAGAAGGCGATTACTTCGCGGCGTGGCGCGGTGACAAAATCGTCGGCACGATTGCGGCGTACATCAACCATCGGCACAATGAATTTCACGGCGAACACGTTGGCTGGTTCGGCGCGTTCGAAGTCTACGACGATCAGGAAGCTGCCGATGCGCTGCTCAACACCACTGCTGAGTGGGTCAAGGCGAAGGGCTACAACGCGGTTCGCGGTCCGCAGACGTTTACCACGCACGACGAATGCGGCTTGCTCATCGACAACTTCTCGCGTCCGGTAGTGGTGATGCCCTACAATCCGCCCTATTATCAACGTTTGGTTGAAAGTCGGGGCGACTTCAAAAAGGTGATGGATGTCTACAGTTTCTATTGGGATCGCAAGCTGGTAGCGGAAAACAACGCCGTCGAGCGTTTGGGGCAGGTCGTCGAGAAAATGATGAAGCGCGCCAACATTACCATTCGCCCGTGTGACGCGAAAAACCTCAAAAAAGAATTTGCACTTTTTAAGGAACTCTATAACGCCGTATGGGAAAAGAATTGGGGTTTCGTGCCGATGACTCCCGCTGAACTGGACACCCTCGTCAATAATCTCAGCATGTTCTTTGACCCGAATTTGGCGTTTATGGCAGAGGTCAACGGCGATCCGGCGGGCTTTATGATGGCGTTTCCTGATATGAATGAAGCGCTGCATTGGGCGTATGCTAAGCCGGGTACGCCGGAACTGGCGACGCTGATCAAAGTGCTGTGGTACTGGAAGGTTAGCCCCAAAATCAAAGTCGCGCGCCTGCCCCTGATGGGGGTCAAAGAGCAGTATCGCAACAAAGGCGTGGATGTGGCAATGTACTATCACACGATGAAAGCGGTGCTTGAAGGGGACTACGTATCGTCTGATGCGGGTTGGATTCTGGAAACGAACACCAATATGGTGAGCATCGCGCAAAACACCGGCATGAAGATTTACAAGACGCATCGCTTTTACGAGAAGGACTTAAGCTAGTTACTAGTACCTATTTCGGTTGAGCTTTATCCCTGTTATACTCACAGCATCATCATTGGAGACGGATTTATGGCGCGTATATTAATTGTCGATGACGAATATCTCACTGTAGAGATGCTTTCGACATTTTTGGGTTTAATCGGGCATGAGGGGATTGGCGCGCATTCCGTGCGACAGGCGCGTGACAGATTAGCTTACGTTGAACCCGACGCGATTTTATTAGATATTATGCTGCCCGATACTAATGGACTGGATTTGTGCCGTGAACTGCGCCGCGACCCCAACATGCTGGCACTGCCGATTATCATGATCTCGGCACACGCGCCGCCGATGATTGCTGAAGCTACCGAAGCGGGCGCAACAGGCTACCTCGCCAAGCCCATCAACCTGGAAAAGCTGAAGAACGCGCTGATTAAGGCGGGCGTCGTAAGCTAGAGTTCCACATATCACAATTGATGGCTCTATTCCGTGAGTTGGTTCAATACTTCTTGCGTCGCTTCGTCAGCCGTGCGCTGACCAAGCAGCACAGAGCCAAGCGCATTCTGCATGGCGCGGGTTGCAGCGCTTTCTGACAGGGGCAGGAAGGCGTTGTTCAGCAGCACATCCACAAAATCTCCATAAGCGGCATCATCCCAACGGCGCAAGGTACTGCGCTGCGAAGGCACCATATTGACAGCGGCGCTGTAATCCCCATGCCGCTGCGCATCCATCATCCAATCCATCAACTGAAGCGCCATCTCCTGCCGTTCGGCGTTGGTCGTCGTCATGACCCATATCCAGCCATCGAGCATCGTCGCGTCGTTACCAGAGGCGGTGGGAATAGGTGCAAATTCCAACACTTCACCGCGCGCCGAGAGGCTGAGATACGTCGTCGAAGTCACCAGCGCTGTACCCTCACCGAGAAAGGCAGCATAGTCAATAGGCGTCGTGAAGTCGAGCACGGATGGCGTGATGACGCTGCTTTCCACCGCCTGCTGGTAAAACGATAAGACGCTGCGCAGCGCTTCTGCATTGATCGGCAGTTCGCCGCTGGTCACTTGCGCGGCTTCGTCGGGGGGGAGGGCGGCGAGATACTGCACGAGGAACACGTCGTTGACGCCGTTAGCACCTCCGGCTGGGAAGACGAACGGAACATCTTGTGCCAGCACGTCGGCAAAGCTCCAGCCCGTTAACGACAGGGGTGGGCGGTAGATGAGGTGCTGCGTTTCCAGCATGTACGGCAAGCCGTAGAGCTGCCCATCGACCTGTCCCAAGCGCAGGGCGGCATCGTACAGGTCGCCGAGGATGGCTGATGAGGCGCGTCCTTCCAGCGGCTGAATCAAACCTAGCTGGACTGCCAGTACCAGGTCTGAACGGCGCAGCAGCGTGAGATCAGGCAGCGCACCGGGAGCGACAGGACTGGCTGTGCGCAGTGTGGAGATGATGCCACCGACATCTTCCACTTTCTTGCGCCGCCATTCAACTTCAACGTTGCCTTGTGATGTCTCGAACTCGGCGAACTGCGTGTTGAGCAGGTTGGCGATGGCTTCGTCATCAACAGGATACAGCGGTTCAGGCAGCCAGATCATCAGCCGTAATGGCGCAGTCTCGGTGGCTTCGGTAGCCGATACCGCTTCGACGGTGAGGGCGGTTGTCGTGTGCGCGGGCGTCTCTCCTGGCAGGGAAGTAAGTGATCTAGTGGGCGTGACGAGTGTATCGCCTGTACAGCTAGAGAACAGCGCAGCGACGAGAGTCAGCAGGAAGCGAAGACGTATAGACAGGTGTCGAAGGATGATTGAAAGCATGGCGCAGCATTATACACCAGACTGCAAGCTGCACTTATAGCGACTGTCGACGCTAGTATTGCAGCAGCAAGCGGTCTATTTGGCGTGGTGTGAGTAGAAGCTCGTGTTGTGATATGAGTTCGTCCCGCAGTTTCAGCATTTTGAAGAAGAATTTGGTGTAAGTGTAATCGAACTGACTGCTGAACTTATGTTTAATTCTCAGGCGAGGATAAATAGCTTGCAATTTGCCTGCGGCAATGCTGTCATAGATATAGATCAGTTCAGGTATATGGAAATGAAGATACTTTGAAGCAAGAGAACGTTTACCAATTTCCACATGGCGAATAACAATTCTGATAAAACTGTTATGCAGATGCAAGATTTGACTGATAGTTTCATCATCTGTGGACATAAGATGCTGGATGCGCTTTTCTTTTAGTGCTGTGATTTGCTTGTCGATGTCCGATTCCACGATGGCTTTGGTCACTTGACGATACAAATCCCCCGTCGACTTTCCTGGAGGTTTTTTGCGTTCCAAAGAAGCCGAATAAGCGCGTCCAATCAGCCATAGTTTTCCACTGACAACTTCAGAGTCAATATGCTCAGGGTATGTTGAACACATATCGTAGAGAATTTTGTTGCCAAAACTCTCAGAGAGTCTTTGCACTCGTTGTGTGGCTTCGAGAGAAGGAAACATGTTTTGTTATTCAGGGAAAATATCACGCACCTTTAGCGTGAAACCCGGCAGCACCTCCCCGCCGTCAAGCGTGCCATCAATAAAAACATCCTCAACATCTTTTCCTGGCACATAAACTTCTACCTTCTTCTCGTCGGGAAACACCAGCCACACCATTTTTGTGCCGAAGCGAATATAGTCTTCTGCTTTTTGACGCATTTCACGTTTGCTGTCGGTTGGTGATTTCACCTCAATCGCCAAATCAGGTGGACCTTGCACCTGGCGCGCTGGTTCTTGAGGTAGACGTGCTTTGGAGATATAGCCCACGTCCGGCATAAATTCATAACCCGGCGCGAGGATATAGCTGCCATCTGCTCCTGTCGCGTAACCA
>CALMZT010000671.1 GCA_937870805.1 uncultured Chloroflexota bacterium | reverse complement strand
CTTCCATAATATTTCGCCTCGCCTAACACAAAATCCACAACGCCCGCAATCGTCGCGTCAGGGGGTGTTTTCGGCGGCATGGTGACAACTTCATGTGCAATCAACTTTGGCTCATCGGACACGCGCACGACGCCAACCTGTCCTGCCTCAACCTGTGCCAGCCGCAGCGTTCCTTCTGAGGTAAGCTCCGTCTTTTCGGCAGGGACAAGCCAAATCTTTAACTCGTTTTGCGCGACAAACGGCTGCGCCCCATCCACCAGCGCCATGCTCACGGTGCCGTCGAGTTTCGTGCGCCCGTCATCACTCAAGTAACCACTCACGTTCGCCGCGTGATAACCCATCGCATCCATCACGATCAGCATCGAACGCCCCTGCGTCGCCGCACAGTGCCACACATCTGGCGCACAAGCATCACCCAAGTCCAGCAGCAGCGTCGTGTCAGCCGAGCGCCCTTTGCGCAAATCACGCAGAAATGTAAACAGCGGCGGGAGCAGACTCATCTGCCCCCGCAACCCGTATGTATACAAAATCAGCGTATTTTTCTGCATTGACTAATAGCTAACGATAAAGGCTAACCGCTACTTGTGCTTCCACTGTGCTGGGCGCTTCTCAACGAACGCCGTCATGCCTTCCTTTTTGTCTTCTGTGCCAAACGCCAGATAGAAGTTGCGCTTCTCGTAGTTGATACCTTCTTGCAGAGGCAGTTCATAAGCACGATTCACGGCGTCTTTTGCCAAACGCACGGCGACCTGTGAAAGCCCGGCGACCTTTTGTGCTAATTTGATCGCTTCGTTGAGATATTCTTCCGGCGCTGTCACACGGTTGACCAGCCCATACTGCAACGCTTCCTGCGCGCTCAAGCGTCGATCAGTCAAAATGATCTCCATCGCCGTTGCCTTGCCGACAGCACGAATGAGACGCTGCGTGCCGCCTGCGCCGGGCAGAATGCCGAGCAAAATCTCTGGCTGTCCGAACACCGCCGTTTCCGATGCCACGATCATGTCGCACGCCATCGCAATTTCACAGCCGCCGCCCAGCGCAAAGCCTGATACCGCCGCGATGACGGGCTTGCTCACTTTATTGAACGCCGACCAATCCGTGAGTTGATCACCGGTCATCATCTCGACGTAATTTCGCTCGACCATCTCTTTAATATCCGCACCTGCCGCGAAGGCTTTGTCGCTGCCTGTGAGGACAATCGCGCCGATGGAACTATCGCGGTCAAATGCCAGCATCGCGTCGAACGTCTCCTGTATGACTTTGCTGTTGAGCGCATTGAGGGCTTTAGGGCGGTTGAAGCGGATTAAACCCACGCCGGGCGCGGGCGTTTCGGTCAAAATATGTTCGTAGTCCATGTAAGCTTTCTCCAAAAATTTATGAAGCGGGCGCGGGAACACCGCCTTATGCTAATGGATGAGAGCGCTGCTTGAAATTGCCCAATCAGGCTAATCAGGTTATATTTTGAGGTAGAATAGTGTCTATCGCAGTCTGGAAACCTCCATAAACTCGCCAATGAATGAAGCGTCGGCACATGAGTGATTGTATCTCCATCCAACGCGGATACAAATATCGGGCTTACCCATCCGAAGTTCAACAACAATGGCTTGGGCGTGAGTTTGGCGCAGTTCGCTTTGTCTATAATCACTTCCTCACAGTACGCCGCAATCACTACAAAGCAACAGGCACAGGCTTGTCTTACAGCGCTACGGCAGCGTTACTCACGCAACTCAAGCAGGATGCTCAATACGCCTGGCTGAAACTGTCGAATGCCCAGACGTTGCAGCAAGCGCTGGTCAACCTGGATAACGCCTTTGTCAACTTCTTCGAGAAACGCGGCGGTTATCCACAGTTCAAGTCCAAGCGAGGGCGTCAATCCTTCCGTGTGCCGCAGTGGTTTCGCGTTGAAGGCGATACCGTCATCCTGCCAAAGCTCAAGACGCCGCTGCGCTTTAAGCAGCATCGTCGTTTACGAGGGATGGTCAAATCGGTGACGATCTCGCAGGAGACCAGTGGCAAATATTATGTCTCTTTCCTCGTTGAAGAAATAATCCAACGCCCACAACCTGTCGAGAACGAGATGGGTATCGACCTGGGGTTGCACAGCTTCCTGGTGACTTCTCAAGGCGAGAAGGTGGCTCATCCCAAACTGCTGAACCAGAGCAGAAAGAAGTTGCGCAGACTTAAACGTAGACACTCAAGGACGAAGAAAGGCAGTGTGAACCGCGAAAAAGCACGGCTGAAACTTGCACGACAGGAAGAACGTGTTGCTCATCAACGGCGCGATTTCCTGCACCGTTTGTCGTATCACCTCATGGACGAAAACCAAGCCGTGAGTGTGGAGACATTAGCGGTGAAGCATATGGTCAAGAACCACAAACTTGCCCGTTCCATCGCCGATAGTGGATGGAGTGAATTCATCCGCCAGTTGGAGTACAAAGCGCAGTGGAAGGGCAGAGAACTGTATAAAATTGACCGCTGGCTTCCATCCACGCAGCTTTGTTCAGACTGTGGCTACCAAAACACCGCACTCACACTCAAAGACCGAGAGTGGATGTGCCCTGCCTGTGGCACGAAACATGATCGAGATATGAATGCGGCAAAGAACATCCTGAATGCAGGGAAACGTACCGCTGGTAGAGCGGGAACGGCTGATGGTGGCAACACTGTCGGGAACGCCTTTGGAGAGCATGTAAGACCTGCCAAGCGCAGGCGATTCTCGTCGAAAAAGGAAACCTACCCCCTTGTGGGGTAGGTGCTTCACCTAACGGCGATTAGATTATAGCCTGAAAATTTACGCAAATCCCAATACTTCTTTAGGATAATTGTCATTACAATAAGAATCATTGTGTGAAAAAGGTAAAGATTATATGGTTTCAATCGTTTGTCCGACATGTTACTGGGAAAACCCGGCAAACGCCGTGGAATGCGTCAAATGCCACATGACGTTGGAGCGTAAAGGCACGACCAGGCTGCTTTCGCAAGATGCCCTGCCCCGCTACACCGATGCGCCGCCAGTGGATATCCCCAAAAATACGATTGTCCTGGTGATTGCAGGACAGCATGACCAACCTCTTTTGCTTCCCACGCAGCGCAGCATCTTTCTGGGACGGCAGTTCCCCGGCGAGAATCCGCCTATAGACCTCACCCCTTTTGGGGCGCATGAGCTTGGGGTTTCGCGCCAGCACGCCGTTTTAGAGATTCACGGACGCCGCTACATGGTTGAAGACCTTGCCAGCAGCAACGGCACATGGCTCAACACAATGCGCTTAGCACCCTATGCGCGCTACGCCGTTCAAAGCGGAGATCGGCTTCAGCTAGGTCGTCTCGCGTTGTTTGTGTACTATGATCTTTCTGATTAACTCACTTTACGCAGTACCGCTCCGGGTTCAAAACCCAGAGCTAGTAGAAGATTTGTAAACGTCTCAAGAGGTTGAAAAATCGCAGCACCCAACCCGTTCACGGGTTTCCAACGCTCATAGCTGGCAGTTCAAAACTGCCAGCGTCCACCCCAGTGAGCGGGTGCGTAAGGTGAGTGATTAAATTTGAGAGAATCTGAAGGGGGACGAGTCACGTAGACTCGTCCCTTTATTTTGGTGGCTTATGGACCGGGAGTATCCGTCGGCGGCAGGATGACGAACGGCGTTTCGGTGGGCAGCGGCGGTATCTCCGTATTCGTTGGCGGCGGTGGCTGCGGCGTGAACGTCGGCAGCAGCGGCACAGGCGTCGAGGTCGGAAAGATGAATGGCGTATCTGACGGGAAAGGCGTCAGCGACGGCGCAGTGGTGCTCGTCGGGATAAACACCGAGAACGGAGTCGGCGAGTTGAAGCGCGTCGTGGGGATAATCACGGGCGGCAAAAATTGCCCCGGCGTCGGCGCGAGGGGTGAGCGCGCGGTCATCGTCGCT
>CALMZT010000670.1 GCA_937870805.1 uncultured Chloroflexota bacterium | reverse complement strand
TCCCTGCTCTCTTTCCGTTTCCACTTCCCTGTTGTTAAGCTGCAGCCCCAACGCTTCCGCGCCAGGTCTCCCTCCCCGCACTCCTCAACCGTTCCCAGAGGCGCAAAAACCCCCATGCCGCTTCCACAAGCATCCGAGTTCCTTCCTCTCTGCAATTGAGTTGTTAAATGTGTCCTGGGGAGGTGTTCATCTGCCATTTGCCGCAGATAAAGGAAAGTATAACATGCCCTTAATCTCCGTCAAGCCCGAATTTCCCATTATATAGGGAGTAATTTTTCACAACTATCAGCTTGGTTTATGGTGCTCTATCTGATGACGGAACAGCATAAAAACCCCGATACCGCAGTTCGCGTGCATCTGAAGTCACCGATAAGTGTGTAATTGCGCTTGTTAAGGTAATTTGAGGAGGTGTTTACTCTCTCAGGCAGGCGGAAGTATAGTGCATATTTTCTTCCCGTCAATCCCAAACCTTGCTCTAACTTTAGCCTGCGGCTTCCTCGCTGATCTCGTCAAAGCCCGCTTCGACCATCCACTGACAAATTACGGGTCCGCCATGTGGATCGGCATCAGGTCCATTATATTCTGCGGGTAAGCCATCCAACCCGCGCAAATAACCTTCGTCACCGTCGATTTGCGCCCGCGCCGCATCAGACAGTTCCTGATCTCCAACCGCAATAGCGTGAATATGAATAGGCGAATCGGGATAAAAGACATCTGCTTCACGCAGCCACGCCGCAAAGCCTGCTACTCGCAACGCATAAATCATCTCGTCAACGTCGTCACGCACACTCCAATCAGTGGTGTTGCGCACGGAAATATCGACAGCCCCGCCACCATCATGTGTACCGAAGCTGGCACTCACCAAATTGCTGTAGCTTCCTTGAGTGACAGTCGAGCGAAAATCTATCCAACCGCCTTGTGCGGTAAAAAGCTGCTCCGCGTGGTCAAGCATAAACAACGTGCGCTGATTAAGCTGTTCACCGTTTACTACAGCACGCTCATAATTTTCTGGTGGGGCTAAACATCCTTCTGGCTCAGTTGTGCCATCAGGCAGTTCAACATAATAACGCTCAACTTCATCGTCGCCCGTTACGACGCCTCTGACGCCGCGCGGTTCCAGCCAATACTCCTCAGCCGCCGCATCGCCCTCCGCAACCCAGCCCGTCATCGGGTCAATGGCATGATGATAATCCACCTGCCACCACTGATAACCATCAACACAGCGCGGACCATCCAGCAGGGTGAACATGCCTGCTGATGGCATTCGCCCGATGTATTCGCCGCTTAATCCAGGTTCTTCACGCACGTTGACGATGATGTCCTGAAGCACACGCCCTTCATTACTGACGACGAGGCGCGGAGCAAGTGTACATTCCGTTTCCTGCGCGCGGGAAATATGCATCCCAAAAATCACGACACAGGCGACAGCCAGCAGCAAGCGAACCATGATTTCACCTTTATCTCGAATATGTCACCTTTTCCATAATAAGCTCTGTAGATGACGATCACAATGCTGCGTAGGGCAATCGTCGCCTCATGGTGGGAATTAAAAAGGACGCTTGCTGAAGGCATCCTTCTGAAAATGCTATCGAATATTCGGCTTAGCTACACGCGCTGGGTGCGGCGGTCAGGAACGGGCTGGCATCAATGTTGCCAACGAGCATTCCCGCTGTGGGTCCCGCTGCCACGCCCCACCAGTTGCTTTCAAAATTCGCCATCCCGGCAGATGCGGAGTTGTTCACGATACCATTCGTGCCAATATTGGAGACGATACAGTTCTGGTTTGCCGTCACGGCGGAGCTAATCGTATTAACGGCTCCACCGCTGATGCTGGCAGTATTGCTGGAGATATTATTCCCGTTGAGCGTTAATTGACTGCTGCCATTAAACATCGCCCCACCCGTAAAGGCGGTATTGCCAATCAGCACCGTGTTCGTTACGCTTGCCGTGCCAGTGCCAGAGGTGTAAATCCCGCCGCCGTTAGAACTCGCGCTGTTGCTGGTCACAAATGTCCCGCTGACCTGTAAGCCGCCATCGAGGTTGTAAACCCCGCCGCCATTCGCCGCCTGATTTTGCGTCAAGGTGCTGGCACTGATGACCAGGCTGCTGCCTACGCCTGTGCTCAACACACCGCCGCCGCTGCCCCCTATCGCTCGGTTGCCGCTGATGGTACTCCCGGCAATATTGACCGTACCACCCACGTTGTAAATGGCACCGCCGCCTGTCGAACTGTTATTCGTCAGCAGTACATTACTCACGCTCAGCGCGCCGCCCGCATTGTAGATCGCGCCCCCCTGTGTGCTGACGCTCCCGTTACGCAGAGTCATATCGCGCAGTGTCAGGTTGCCCGCGCCGCTGACCTGTAAAAGGCGAAACTGTCCCGCGCTGCTATCGCGCTCAATCGTCGCGTTATAGCCCCAGATGGAAATCGGTGTGCTGATGACTGGCAAGCCGTTGGATGCAGCCGCCGCGCTGGTCAGCGTATAGGTGCTGTTCGTCAGGCAAATGATGTCTGCATTGCCGCTGCCATTCGCCGCGTTAATTACCGCAATCAAGCCCGTTACGTCGCCCGCCGCGACAGTCATGGTGCAGGCGGGATCTGGTGGTGTAATCGTCGCCGTTTGCGTCGCTGTGGCGGTTT
>CALMZT010000669.1 GCA_937870805.1 uncultured Chloroflexota bacterium | reverse complement strand
TAGACGTGGCGTGCGTGGATATTGAATTCGGCTGTAACGGAACACCGACCCCAACCGAAACACCCACCGAGACTCCAACCGACACGCCAACGGAGACTCCAACCGACACGCCAACCACACCGCCTCCGCCTGACGCCGACAGCGATGGTATCCCTGATGCCACCGACAACTGCCCAGTAGACCCGAATCCAGACCAGACGGACACGGATGGTGACGGTTTGGGCGATGTCTGCGATCTCGGACAGGGCGTTGGCGATCTGACGTTCACGCTGCAATGGGATAATGTCAACGACATGGACTTGCACGTCACTGAGCCAAACGGCACCGAGATTTGGTTTAGTGCGCGTGGTCCGACAGCAACCGGCGGCACTCTGGACTACGACTCGAACGTGGCTTGTGTTGATGAGGCAGAATTGGAAAACGTCTTCTGGCCGACAGTCAACACTCCTGACACGGGTCTGTACTACGTCTTTATCGACGAGTACACCGACTGTGCGGGCGACTCTAACTGGACTGTGACCATTCGCACAATGGGTATCGTGCAAGCGGTTGTGACGGGCACAGGTCAGATGGCGTTCAACGTAACCCTCAACGCCGATGGAACCGTCTCCACGACGGCACCCGCGCCCGCACTATCTCTCATGGATGCGGGTGAGGTATCCAAGTAACAATCACAAGGATGAGGTAGGGAAACTTGCCTCATCATCGACTTCAATCACACGACTGCCCAATCAACTTTGATCGGGCAGTTTTTTTTCGCTGCGTTATAATCAGCAGGCAGTAAATATTTTTCGAGGAAGAGTATGCCCACGTTAGAACAGGTGCAGCGGGTGATAGGACACGCCTACCCGCCGATTACCTATACTTATAACGAACGCGATGCTGCCCTTTATGCGCTGGGGGTAGGTGCGCCTGCTGACCCGCTTGACCAGAATGAACTGCGCTTTGTGTATGAACTCAGCCACGAAGGATTTGCCGTACTGCCAACGTATGCGGCGGTGTTCGCGTCCGCCATGATTCATCAACTTCTCACTGGCAAAGTCGCGGATGAAATCGAATATAATCCGATGATGCTGGTACATGGCGAACAGTATATTGAGCTTAAAAAGCCGCTGCCGACGAAAGGCACGGTGATTTGTTCGCCGCATATCTCTGCCATTTACGACAAGGGCAGCGGGATGGTCGTCGTTACCGATATGGCGTGCTGCGACGAAAACGGCGATGAACTTGTCTTTAACCAGTCATCGACGTTCATACGCGGCATTGGCGGCTTTGGTGGCGAACGCGGACCTTCCGGCGAAATCAACGTGCCACCAGACCGCTCTCCCGACGCCGTACAGCGCGCGACGACCAGCGAAAAACAGGCGCTCATTTATCGTCTCTCTGGCGACATCAACCCGCTGCACGCTGACCCGGCGATGGCGGCAGTCGGCGGTTTTGAGAAGCCGATTTTGCACGGTTTATGTACATTTGGTTTTGCGGCGCGCGCCGTGCTCAAACACTTCTGCGACAATGACCCACAGCGCTTCAGGAGCATCAAAGTGCGCTTCGCCAGGCACGTTTTCCCCGGCGATACGTTGACGACGGAGATGTGGCAGGAAAGTGACAGCAAAGTTGTTTTCCGCACAAAAGTCGAAGCCCGCGATGCGCTGGTACTGAGCCACGCTGCCGTTGAGTTAAACAGTTAGATTCAACAAGGGGGTTATGTTCTTTAACAAAATAATTCGGAGAACGAGTTTTGTAGGGGCGCACCAACGTGTGCGCCCGATAAACGTAAACACCCCTCTTATCTCCGTCTTTAATCGTTAAACTTCATAACCCCCTTGTCTAAAGAGGAGCATTTCAAGATGACGTTTAATCCCACTGAACACCCACACCGCCGCCAGAATCCGCTGACGGGTGAATGGGTATTGGTTTCGCCACACCGCACCAAGCGTCCTTGGCAGGGCAAGGTCGAAGGCGCGCCGCTGGATATTCGCCCCGCATATGACCCAGGCTGTTACCTGTGCCCCGGCAACACGCGCGCGAACGGCGAAAAGAATCCCAACTACACGCACACTTACGTTTTTACCAATGACTTCGCGGCGCTGCTGCCCGATACGCCGCCTGAACCCGAACCGTCGAACCCATTATTGTGGAATCACAGCGTGCAGGGGACTTGCCGCGTCATTTGCTTTTCGCCGCGCCACGATTTGACGCTGCCCGAAATGGAAAGGTCAGACATCCGTTACGTTGTTGACGTGTGGGCAGAGCAGACGGCGGAACTTGGCGAACAATACGCATGGGTTCAGGTGTTCGAGAATAAAGGCGAAGTGATGGGTGCCTCAAACCCGCATCCGCACGGGCAGATTTGGGCGGGAAGCTGGCTGCCGAATGAAATTGTCAAGGAAGATATGCATCAACTGGATTACTACGAAAACAACGACCAGCGTGTGCTGCTGCTGGATTATGCCGATGTAGAAGCGGAACGTGGCGAACGCATGGTGATTTACAACGAATACTGGACGGCTGTTGTGCCATACTGGGCGGTATGGCCCTTTGAGATTTTGCTCATGCCGCGCCGCCAGGTGCTGCGCCTGCCGGATTTGGAGACTGATGAACGCGATGCCTTAGCCGACATCCTCAAGCGCTTGCTGACGCGCTATGACAACCTGTTTGAAACCTCGTTCCCGTACTCGATGGGCTGGCACGGCGCGCCATTTACCCAGAGCGATCAAGTCCATTGGCAGCTTCACGCGCATTTCTACCCGCCGCTGCTGCGTTCGGCAGTGGTCAAAAAGTTTATGGTGGGTTACGAGATGTTGGCAGAAGCGCAGCGCGACATCACGCCAGAGCAAGCCGCCGCGCGCCTGCGTGAAGTGAGCGAGGTTCACTACAAGGAACAGTCTAGCTCAGGCTAAATTTTAAATGGTGGATTGGCTGCGCTCACGCTGTATTTCGCTAATGATGCGCTGCGCTTCTTCGAGATTGGCGGCGAGTTTGCGCTCTCTGGCGAGGGCGGGGTAAACGGATTCCATGACACTGCCGACCATGCGGATGAATACGTTTAAGCCGACGATGACAATGATGCCTTGATTACGATGCGGGTTTGCGATGGCGCGCTGTATGTTGAGGAAACTGTTTCCCGGCAGCCGCCCTTTGGGGTCAAATTCGAGGATAATATCTATTTTGTGTTGAACATTATCCATCATGGTGCGCGCCTGTTGAGCTGCGGTGTCATATTCTGCCCATGTCCATGCAGCAGTAAAATGAAAATTTACAATCGTTTGTTCAGGATTATGCCATTGAACGGTAATTGGCATTCTGGTGCCCTGTGATTATTACATTTCATTACAGAATAGCATACTCATTATAATCTCCTCTATGGAAAATGCAAACGTTTGCATCAATTATCGTGAGACTACGAATATCTAAAATACCTCTAGAATGAGGTGCTTTTGAGGCTTTTGTAATTTGTAACTGATGTTACGCGGGGCTTCGCTCGAACAAGGGGTTTAAACCCCTTGTTCACAGGTTCAGGGTGCGTAAGGTGAGTTTGTAAATCAAGTTTCGTTTTGTCCTGCTTTTTGAGCTATGATGAGCATCCGACGATGACATTTGCAGAAGTCCTTTGCGCACTTCAGCAGCGTCTATTAGAGGTAATGGCACAGAAAGATCGTGATAACTCCTTGGAATTGTTTACTACTTTTTCAGTGTTGAGAGAACTGTCGTATGAAAGCGACAATCGTGCGTTAACGGGTGTTCTCGTAGACTTAATGGACGCCGCGCGTGAAATTGCGATGGGCGGCAAGCCAAAAAGTTTGATACCGTCCGTTGATACCATTAAATCGGTTTTTGTTTCTGTCAAAGGTTAGCTTATGCCCGATTACATTCTTGCGCTCGATCAAGGGACAACCTCATCGCGTGCCATTCTGTTCGACCACGAAGGGTATATGCTCGGCGTGGCACAGGAAGAATTCCCGCAGATTTACCCCAAGCCCGGCTGGGTAGAACATGATCCCAATCAAATCTGGTCATCCCAACTTGCCGTCGCCAAACAGGTGCTGGCGGCGAACAACACGCGCGCGACCCAGATTGCAGCGATAGGCATCACGAACCAGCGCGAGACAACGATCATCTGGGATCGCAGGACGGGACAGCCGGTGTATAACGCTATCGTCTGGCAGTGCCGCCGTACCGCCGAGATGTGCGACCAATTGAAAAAAGAAGGCTTCGATAAAGTCATCTTGGCGCACACAGGCTTAGTCACCGACGCCTATTTTTCGGGTACAAAAGTCGCGTGGATTCTTGAAAACGTCGATGGTGTTCGCAAACGCGCCGAAGCAGGGGAGTTGGCGTTCGGCACCGTCGATAGCTTCCTATTGTGGCGGTTGACGGATGGGCGCGTTCATGCGACGGACGTGAGCAATGCCAGCCGCACGCTGCTGTATAACATTCACACCGGCGATTGGTCGGACGAAATTCTGGCGAAGCTGAATATTCCGCGCGCGCTTTTGCCGCAGGTCATGCCCAGCAGTGCGGTCTACGGTGAAACCGATCTGTTTGGCGCGCCGATTCCCATCGCGGGCATGGCAGGCGATCAACAGGCGGCGACGTTCGGGCAGGTTTGCACTTCACCGGGACTGGCGAAAAACACTTATGGCACAGGCTGCTTCATGCTGATGAACACAGGCGAAACCGCCGTCGCCTCCAAAAACAATCTGCTGACGACAATTGCATGGAAGCTCGGCGATGCGCCGACACAGTATGCGCTCGAAGGCAGCGTGTTCATCGCGGGCGCGGCAGTGCAGTGGTTACGTGACGACCTCAAGATCATTCAAAACAGTGATGAGACCGAGCCGCTGGCGCGCAGCATCGACAATTCCGGCGGTGTGTACTTCGTTCCGGCATTCGTCGGCTTGGGCGCGCCGTATTGGGATCAGTACGCGCGTGGTACGATTGTGGGCTTAACGCGCGGCACAGGGCGAGCGCATATTGTGCGCGCGACACTGGAAAGTATCGCTTATCAAACGCGCGACGTAGTGGACGCGATGAAAGCTGATTCAGGGCTGACGCTGCAAGCGCTGCGTGTCGATGGCGGCGCGGTACGCAACGACTTCCTGATGCAGTTCCAGGCAGATATACTCGGCGTGCCCGTGCAGCGTCCGGCGATTACGGAGACGACAGCATTAGGCGCAGCGTACTTAGCGGGATTGGCGACAGGTTTTTGGGCGTCAACAGAGGAAGTCGCGCAGCAGTGGGCACTGGAAAAGACCTATGAGCCACAAATTGATGTTGATCGGCGCGACACGCTGTATGCAGACTGGAAACGCGCAGTCGAGCGCGCAAAGGCGTGGGCACAGTAGGGGCGTACCAGCATGTACATTAGTGTCAAGCGAAGCCTTAACGAATATAGTTTTCGCTTAAACCGACATTCGTAGGGGACGACCAGCGTGTCGTCCCGTTTTGCGGTATTAATTAAGCTCTAGCTTGACGTACATGTACCAACGTGTACGCCCATTTATGACTGGGATGACTTGATGACAAGCTCTACGACAGTTGACAAAATGAACGTCGCTATCTTCGATACTAACGCAGCGTTAGGGCAAGCGGCGGCGGATAACTTTGCGGAAATTGTGAAGCGTGCGGTAGCCGAACAGGGTGAAACATCAGTGATTCTCGCGACGGGCAATTCGCAGCTTTCTTTTGTTCATGCCCTGCGCGATAAACCCGACATTCCCTGGGATAAAGTTTCTGTTTTTCACATGGATGAATATCTCGGAATATCCGCCCAGCATCCCGCCAGCTTTCGCCGCTTCATTCAGGAAAAGATCTACGCTCCATTTCACCCATGTGCAATCTATGGTATCGAGGGAGATGCTCCAGATACGGAGGCTGAACTCGCACGTTATACTGCGCTGCTGGAACAACATAAACCTGTCGTCTGCGTGCTCGGTATCGGCGAAAATGGACACCTCGCTTTCAATGATCCGCCCGCAGACTTTCAAACCGAAAACCTGCTGCATGTGGTGACGCTCGATACACTTTGCCGCCAGCAGCAGGTCGGCGAAGGACATTTCGCTGGCATTGAAGATGTACCCACACAAGCCATCACCCTGACAGTTCCAGCCCTGCTTGAGCCTGCGCACGTCATGGCGCTCGTTCCAGAGGCGCGCAAGGCAAATGCCGTCAAAGCGGCGCTGCAAGGACCCGTGACCGAGATGTGTCCTGCCTCCATTCTGCGGACTCAGGAGCACGTCAAATTGTATCTGGATCGTGACTCGGCGGCGCTTTTGTGAGTGGTTAACATGCGCGCTTTGTTGAAACAGCGCTGGGTATGGTGGTACTTTGGCGCGGGGTTGTTATACCTCGTGTGGGTACTGCTGATGCTGTTCGCAGATCGTCAGCCCGCGCGCGAAGTGAATTACATCCCGACAGCGCTCACTCGTTTTCCAATTCTGGAAGTCTGCATCGTTGGAATGCTGATCGGTGCGTGGCAGTTCGCCCGCCAGCGCAAAGATTGGCGCGATGGCTTTGTGCTGGTGATCGTGGCGGCAGTCTTTGTACTATTGATGCTCATTCTCACAGGCAACTCACTGGTGACGCGCGGCATGTTCCACATCAGCCAGAACTGGACAGCCGAGCATCGTTACAACCTCGCGGCGGATTACGAGAACTTCTACTATCTGTTCGAGTGTGACGCGGCAGGCATACAGTGTCGCCTCGTTTTCAGCCTCGATCTGTCACAGTGTACCAATGTCGATCTGCCGATTGACCCTAACACACAAACCCTGTTCATTCGCGGTGACTGCGGCTTCGGGCAACAGATCATTGACTCCTATGAGCCAATTCCATGAACGATATTTGTTTCATGTTCTGAAATCGAGTAATCAACAGTCAGCGATCTTATCTTTCTCAGCGTTCTCGGTGCCACGATAGTTCAATTTTCCTTTGTC